>DASUSF010000230.1:0-3957 GCA_036375275.1 Geminicoccaceae bacterium
CTGCGCGTCCTCGTCGTCGAGGACGACTTCCTGAACGCGATGGCGATGAAACAGACGCTCGAGTCCTGCGGCGTCGTGGTGGTCGGGCCGGTCGCCACCGAAGGGGAGGCGCTGGCGATGGTCGAGCGCGAGGCGCCCGACGCCGCCTGTCTCGACATCAACCTGGGCAGTACGACCTCCTTCGGGATCGCCACCGTCCTCGGCGAGCGCGGCGTGCCGTTCGCATTCGTCACCGGCTATTCCGACAAGCCCGTGCCCGGTCACCTGCAGCACGCCCCGCGGCTGATCAAGCCGGTCAAGCACCACGAGCTGAAGGCGGTGATCGAGAGCTTCGCGGCCGGGATCGCCGGCGCGTAGCGCAGCGGGGTCAGTCACAGGTGCCGGCGCAGACCGGTCCTGCGGCCGCCGCATCGTCCTGCGTTACGCCCTGCGCGGCAGAAGCGAGCATCGCGACCGCGATCGCGACCAGAAGCAACCGCAACGTGATCGACACCGGCCTCTCCCCCTTCCTCGTCTTTTCCGGCTTGGGCACGACCGCAGATTGGCTGCCCGCTCGTGAACGGCACCTTAACGCAGGCATGTCGCGCACCGTTGTGAGCCATCTCATAGACCGCGGCACATCCCGTCCCCTCGCCGCGCTGACCAAACGCGAGCGACTGGAGAAAATTCCGCGGGCGATGGCGCGCGCCGGTGCCTCGGAGCGCTCCAACGCCCGGAGGCTCCTTCGTCGGCACCCCCTTCTCCCGCGCGGCCCGGCGAGGGTGGCTCCGGGAGCGGACCCGAGCTTACTCGCGGGCGGCTGCGACCGACCCGCTCAGCGCCTCGTAGCCTGCCGCGCCGGGCACCACCTGATCGCCGATCACGAAGGCCGGCGTGCCGCTGATGCCGAGGGCTTGAGCCAGCTGCGCGGTCTGGCGGATGTGGGCATCGACCTCCGGCGCCGCCATGTCGTCGCGCAGCTGCTCGACATCGAGACCGAGGTCGTCGGCCACGCCCATGACGCTCGCCTCGGTGACCTCCTCGAGGCTCATCACCCGGTCGTGGAAGTCGAGATACCGGTCCTGCTCCCGCGCGGCGAGCGCCGCCCGCGCCGCGAAGACCGACTCGGACCCGAGGATCGGCCACTCCTTGTAGACCACGCGCACACCGGGATCCCGATCGATCAGCCGTTCGACGTCGGGGGCGACCCGCTTGCAGTAGGGGCACCGGTAGTCGAAGAACTCGACCACGGTGACGTCGCCCTCCGGGTTGCCGCCGACCGGCGAGTTCGGATCGCGCTCGAGGGCGTCGCGGTGGGCGTCGAGGGCGAGGCGGGCCTGCTCCGCCTGCGCCGCCTGCTGCCGCTCCTGAAGGATCTGGAGGGCCCGGTAGATGATCTCGGGGTTCTGCAGGATGTAGTCGGCGATGATCCCCTCGATCGCCTCGCGCTCGGCGCCCTCGATGGGCTCCGGCGCCTGCTGCGCGAACGCCGGCCAGGCGATCAGCCAGATCCCAGCCACCACCGCGCCCGCCCATGTCCTCAAATCGGTCACCGTTCCTCTCCTCCCGCCTCCGGACGATGCCCCGGCAGGCTCTCCGTCGCCGCCGGGGTGATTCTGACCCTACCGCCACGAACGACACCATCCCATGAATGGCCGGAACCCGCGCCTGAAGTCGGTTCACGCCCGGGTTACCTGGAAAGCGCCCGGGTCCGACGTCCCCGGAGAAACCGGGGCGGCGCGCAGAAAAAGCACAGCCGCCCCCCGACATGGGGCCGCGCTACCATGATGCAGTAGATACGACTAGAAATTTCGCCAATGATCAGGCTAATTGTTGCGAGCCTCGGGGCAGAATCGGGCGGGTCGGGATGAGCGCGAGATCTTGGCGGAGAACGACGGAGCTGCGGGATCTGCTGGGGCCGCAACCCGGCCAGCGGCGGCGCACGTTCGGCCGGGTGCGCGAGGCGCGCTACCTGCGCCCGGGCCTCCGGCCGCTCGCCCGCGACCAGGCGATCTGGCCGCGGCGCTTGAATCCCCTGATCCTGCCCGGCTGGGCCGGCGACATCATCGGCCGCTGCTGACCGCCACCATCGTCCTCCGCGACGCCCCGACCTCTGCCTGATCGCGGACCGGCGGACCCGGCGCCTCATCGCACGCGTTCTTGTGCCGACCCGCGATGAGGTCCATAATGTTGCGGCTCGTCGAGCAGTCGCCTGATCCGGCAGGACGAACGCCGGCACGATCGATATGCTCGTGTAATAGATCGAGCTTGCGGCCATTTCGGGGAACCGCACCGTTCTTCAGCGGGGTTCCTGTTGTGTAATAGAACCGGGGCCCGACCAGGACTCCCGGAGGCGAAGGGCAGGACTCGACAATGGAACCGTGGACGGCGCTGGAGCGGAGGGCGGCGCTGGAGCAGCTGTTGCCCCATCTTCGGCGCTACGCGCGGAGCCTGACGGGCCGCGCGGACGAGGCGGACGACCTCGTCGAGGAATGCCTGCGGCTCGGCCTCTGGCGGACCGTCCAGCCGGAGCTGCCAGCCCAGCGCAGCCGCGTGTTCAAGAGCCTGCGCAGCCGCTTCATCGAGGCGGGGAGCGGGCGCCCGTGGGGCACGCGGATGGCGCTTCAGGAAGAGGGCGCGGCGGGGATCTGGCCGATGGCGCGGGAGCGCGGCCGCCTCGCCGGGCTGCGCCTGGCCTTCACCCTTCTCCCGACCGATCAGCGGGAGGTGCTGAACCTCGTGGTGATGGACGGGATGAGCTACGAGGAGGCGGGGGCGATCCTCGACGTCCCGGCCGCGACGGTGCAGCTCCGGATCGCGCAGGCCCGCTCGGAGCTGGCGCAGGAGGTCGGTCCTGGCGGCATGATCACGATCCCGAAGGGGGGCGGCCAGGGGGTCGAAATGAGCGCCGGCGGAGAGGATGATCTCGGAGCGGATCGCGACGGCGGCACGTCCCCGAACCGCGACCATCGCTGCCTGAACTGAGCGCTCGTGTGCCGGCGCCGGGTCAGCTGACCGGGCGGGTCTCGTCGCCCGCGCCCGGAGGTCCGTCGACGACGGTCTCGGGCGCGATCCCGAGCGCCTTCTCGATCACGAACAGCAGCGTGATCAGGCCGCCGGCCGGGATCGCGGTGTAGACCGAGCCGACCCGGATGTACTGGAACTCCGGATAGACCTGGAAGAAGGTCTTCTGGACCAGGCTGACGCCCTTCCAGATCATGAACACGCTGATCGCCGCCATGACCAGAAGGCCCAGCCACTCGAGCGCACGCTGCGGCGCCGCCGGCAGCCGGTCGGCCAGGGTCGAGAGCGCGATGTGCGCGCCGGCCCGGTAGCAGGCGGCGGCGCCGTAGAAGGTCACCTGGACGGCGAGGAAGATCGAGATCGGCTCCGGCCAGAACGAGCCGACGCCGAGCACGTAGCGGGTGAACACGCCCCAGGCGATGATCAGCGACTGGACCGTGATCCCGACCCCGGCGATGCCGATGCACAGCCAGTAGAGCACGTCCATGGCCCGGCGGTAGGCGTGTCTCATCAGGGGCGCCCCCGGCAAGGAAAGGGCCGGCAGCGCCTGCCGGCCCCCGGTTCGAGATCTCGCCGCCGGCTCAGCTCTCCGGCGCGAACTCCTTGATCCTCGCCATGATGTCGGCGTACTTCTCGCCGAACTTCTGGCGCACCGGCTCGGTCGCCTCGATGAACGGCTGCTTGTCGATGTCGGTCACGACCTCGTAGCCCTCGCTGGTCAGCTTGTCGAGCGCCGCCTGCTCCATCTCGGCCCAGAGCTCGCGCTCCTTCTCGACGGTCAGGGCCGAGGCCTTGCGGATCAGCTGCTGGTCCACCTCGGAGAGCGTGTCCCAGACCTGCTTGGAGAACACGAAGATCTCGGGCACGATCAGGTGCTCGGTCAGCGTGTAGTGCCCGGCGACCTCGAAGTGGTTCTGGGTCATGTAGGTCGGCGGGTTGTTCTCGGCACCGTCG
>DASUSF010000231.1:0-6485 GCA_036375275.1 Geminicoccaceae bacterium
CCTCGGCGAAGCGAGCGACCGCATCCGGCCACTCCCGGAGCCCGTTGCGGGCTGCCCGGGCGCCGCACCGGAGGCGCGCCCGCAGGTCCCGGCCGGTCAGCACGCGCGCCAGAGCCTCCTCCAGCGCTTCCGGATCGTCCGCCCGCACCAGGAGGCCGGCACTTTCCGGGACGGTGTCCGAGATCGCGCCGGCCCGGGTGCTGACGATCGGGAGGCCAGAGGCGAGCGCCTCCTGGAGGGCCATGCCGTAGCCCTCGTGCCGGGAGGGGAGCACGAACAGATCCGCCGCCGCGTAGAGCCGGTCGAGCCGGTCGGCCGCGACCTCGCCCGCGAACTCGACCCGCTCCGACATCCCCGCCGCCTCGACCATCGCGCGGAGGCAGCCGGCGGTCCGGGGCTCGCGGGTCGCGCTGCCGACGAGCGTCAGTCGCCACGGCAGGGCCTGGAGCCGCCCGAGCGCCGTCAGCAGCAGGTCGTGACCCTTGCGCGGGATCAGCGCGCCGACCGAGAGGAGATGCGGCGGGTGGCCGTCCGCGGGCGCGCACCGGCGACGCTCGGTGCCCGGCTCGACCACGCCGATCCGTTCCGGCGCGACGCCGAGATCCGCTACGTCCCGTGCGGTCCGGCGGCTGGTGACGATCACCCGCGCCGCGTGCCGGAGCATGGTCCGCTCGAGCTCGCCAAGCCACCGCGCCCGCTCCGGCGGATGGCCGCTCTCGAGGGCCAGAGGATGGTGCACCAGCGCGATCCAGAGCGGCGGCAGGTCGCCCATGCAGCCCTCGAAGGCCGGCAGCGCAAGGCCGTCGATCACGCTCCGGCCGGCCCCCGGTAGCGCCGGGACGGTCGCCGCCGCCGCCGTCCGGGCCACCTCGTCGGCCATGGGAAAGCTTCCCGGAAGCTCGTGCACCACCACCCGCCGCCCGGACGCGGCGAGCCCCGCCACGATCCGCCGGTCGTAGATGTAGCCGCCGGAGATCTGGCCGAGCGGCCCCGGCACCACGACGTGCACCGCGTCCGTCATCCGGCGAGATCGACCTCGAAGCTGGCCCAGGCGACGTGGGACTCCCTGAGGGTCACCCGGAGGGAATGAAGCGTCCCCACGGCGCCCTCGCCGAGCACGCCGGACTCGATCCGTCCGACCACCCGAAGCGCGATGAACCGGGCCAGCTCCTCGGTCGTGGTGTTGACGCCGGCGAAATCCTCGACCTCGTCCAGGTTCCGGTAGTTCAGCGGCGCGAGCGTGTCCTTCAGCAGCTCGCCGAGGCGCCCGATGTCGGCGACCACGCCATCCCGGTCGAGATCCCTGCGACGAAGCTCGAGGTCGACCACGTAGGTCGCCCCATGGAGGCGCTGGGCGGGGCCGAACATCGCGCCGCGGAAGCTGTGGGCGATCATGAAGTGATCGCGGACAGTGAGACGGAACATGATCGTCATCCAGGGGGTTCGCGGTACGTGATCACCTGGCACATGACCGGCCGGCGAGCGTCGGCGAGCTCTGCCATCACCTCCGGCAGGCGCTCGAACGGCTCCGGCGGCTCCAGGAGATGGTCGAACACCGGGTCGGCCAGGAGCCGGAGCGCGAGGTCGAGGCGGCCGGCACGTGTCCACCGCGGCCGGCGCTCCTCCGGCAGATGCCCGACCTGGCTGGAGCGGAGGGTCAGCCGGCGGTCGTGGAACGCCCCTCCGAGCGGAACCTGGACGGTGCCTGAGCCGTACCAGCTCATCTCCAGGACCGTCGCTTCGGAGCCCGCGATCCGGAGCGCTTCCTCGAGCCCGGCAGCGGTGGCGCTGGCATGCACCACGAGATCGGCATCCCGCGCCAGCTCGCCCGGCGCGGCCACGTCGAGCTCGAGGCCGCGGAGGCGCGCCGCCCGCTCCGGGTCGACCTCGACCACGCCGACCCGGGCGCCGGGATGGCGCGCCGCGAGCAGCGCGATCGACGCGCCGATCACGCCGCCGCCGACGACGACGAGCCGGTCCCCGACCCGGACCGGGGCGTCCCAGAGCGCATTGACGGCGGTCTCAAGGTTGGCCGCGAGCACCGCCCGGGCATCGGGCACCATATCCGGGATCGGGCGGAGCGCGCTCGCCGGCACCACGAAGCGGTCCTGGTGCGGATGCAGGCAGAACACGCGCCGGCCGATCCAATCCGGATCACCGGCCTCGACCACGCCGACGGCGCTGTAGCCGTACTTGACCGGGAACGGGAACCCGCCGGCCTGGAACGGCGCCCGCATGGTCGAGCGTTGCTCCTCCGGCACCTCGCCCCTGAAGACCAGGGTCTCGGTGCCCCTACTGATCCCGCTCGCGGCGGTGCGGACCAGCGCCTCTCCCGGGCCCGGCGCCCGCACGGCCTCCGGGCGGATCTCGCCGCGACCCGCCGCCACCGTCCAGAAAGCGCGCGCGTCAGGCACCGAAACGGGCCTCGAAGAGGACGTCGTCGCCGAGCATGAAGCGCCGGCACGGCGGGCGGAGCGCCTCGGCGACGCTGCCGATCGCCGGCAGCCCAAGGCCCCGGCGCCCCGAGCCGAGGATCACCGGCGCGATCGTGATCTGCAGGCGGTCGAGGCAGCCGGCAGCGAGGAAGCGCGAGACCGTCACGCCGCCGCCCTCGATGAAGATCCGCCTCAGGCCCGATGCCGCCAGGCGCTCGAGCATGGCCGGCGGGCTCGCCGCCTCCCGCCGGTCGAGGTCGATCACGTCGACGCCGGGCGGCGCCGGCACGTCGTTGCCGGCGCGCCTGAGAACCACCGTCGGCGCCTCGCCGTCGGCGAAGACCGCGTGGCCGGGGCCGAGACGGCGATCGAGATCGAGGACGACCCGGGTCGGGTTCCGTCCCTCGACCTCGCGCACGGTGAGCTTCGGGTCGTCGGAGGCGATGGTGGCGCCGCCGACCAGCACGGCGTCGAACAGCGCCCGCATGCGATGGTTGTGCAGCACGTCCTCGGGCCCCGTGATCCAGCGGGAATCGCCGTGGCCGAGGGCGATCCGACCGTCCAGGCTCTGGCCGAGGTGGGCCACGACGAAGCGCCCGCCCGGACGCGCCGCGGCGAGCGGGTGGTAGAGCGCGAGGAGCTTCCGCGCCTCGGGCGCCCCCAGCTCCCGGGCGCGCTCCAGGCCGGCGCGATCCGGCCGAGCGTGATCGCCCGCCGGCGCTCTGCCGGCCAGCCTGAGCAGCGCCCGCCACGCCTCGCCCTGATCCACGATCTCCTTTCCCAGCGCCTGCATGTCCGGGATCAGACCACTCTACGCACGCCAGCGCCACCCGGACGTCCCGCGACCGAGCTTGAACGCCTCGCCAGCTGAGCCATATTCGGCACGACGGCCCGACAAGCTTCCTCATCATGACCCGATCGGGGCCTTGGCGCGTAGAAGAGGCTCGGGGCCGTCACAAGGAGAGGACCCTTGGGCCCAGACAACGAGGCGATCGCGGCATCGCTCGCCAAGGTGGCGCATGCGGTCGCCGACTTCCGCCGTGGCCGGTTCGTGCTGATCCAGGCCGAAAGCGGGTCTGCCCTGGTCCAGGCGGCCGAGACCGTGACCTCGGAGAGCCTCCGTACCCTGAAACGCATCGGCAACGGCAGCACCCGGCTCGCGCTCACCGCGCGGCGGGCCGAGGCGCTCGCCTACCCGGCGAGCAGCGCCCTCGCCGTCACCCTCGACCTCGGCGCCTCGCCCGACGCCGACCAGGTCCTGGGCCTGGTCGATCCGATGGCCGATCCGCCGGCGAGCGCACGACCCGCCCTGGCTCCTGAGGACGCGCCCCCGGGCTCGGCTCCCTCCGGGGCGGTGCTCCTCTCCAAGCTCGCCCAGCTGCTGCCAGCGGCGATCTGCGTCCCGCTGACGGAGCGGAACGCGGAGCTGCGCGGCGCGGCGCTCCCGCGGGTGCCGGTCGAGGCGATCGAGGCCTACCCTCGCCTCGCCGCCGAGAGCCTGAAGCCGGTCAGCGAAGCGCGGGTGCCCCTCGCCGCGGCGGAGAACACCCGCCTGATCGGCTTCCGCTCGGCCGACGGCGGCACCGAGCAGTTCGCGATCCTGATCGGCGATCCGGCCGGCCACCAGCCCACCCTCTGCCGGCTGCACTCGGAGTGCTTCACCGGCGATCTCCTGGGCTCGCTCCGTTGCGACTGCGGGCCCCAGCTGGAGCGGGCGCTCCGGCGGATGGGCGACGAAGGTCATGGCGTGGTGCTCTACCTCGCCCACGAGGGCCGCGGCATCGGCCTGATCAACAAGCTCCGCGCGTACCGTCTGCAGGACGCGGGGCTGGACACGGTCGACGCCAACCAGCACCTCGGCTTCGAGTCCGACGAGCGGAACTGGCGCGCCGCCGCGGTCATGCTCGGCCATCTCGGGATCGACCGGGTCCGCCTCCTCACTAACAATCCGCTGAAGGTCGAGGCGCTGAAGCGCGAGGGCGTGGAGGTGGTCGAGCGGATCCCGCACGCGATCGCCGCCAACGCCCACAACCGCGACTACCTGCTGACCAAGGAGCGCCGCTCGGGCCACATGCTGAGCGGTGCCGCATGACCGACCTGCTGTTCCGCGACGACGCCTATGCCAGGAGCTGCGAGGCCGAGGTCCGCGCCGCGAACGGGGACGGCATCGAGCTCGACCGGACCGTGTTCTACCCCGCGGGTGGCGGGCAGCCCGGCGACCAGGGGATCATCGAGGCCGGGGACGCGCGCCTGAACGTGCTCGACACGGTGAAGGCGGGGGATTCCGGCGTCCTGCACCGGCTGGCGGGGGAGCCGCCGCCGGTCGGGACCATCGTCCGCGCCGAGATCGACTGGGCGCGGCGGCACCGGCTGATGCGCATGCACAGCGCCCTCCATCTGCTGTGCGCGGCGGTCGCGCAGCCGGTGACCGGCGGCCAGATTGGCGACGGCAAGGGGCGTCTCGACTTCGACGTCCAGGACGGCGCGCTCGACAAGGAGCGCATCCTCGAGCGGCTGCTGACGTGGGTCGAGGCCGACCGGGTGATCAGCGCGCGCTGGATCGACGCGGATGATCTGGCCCGGCGGCCGGAGCTGGTGCGCACCATGTCGGTGCGCCCGCCGACCACCGGCGGCCGGGTCCGCCTGATCGAGATCGACGGCATCGACCTCCAGGCGTGCGGCGGCACGCACGTGCGCAGCACCGGCGAGATCGGCGCCCTGGTGGTCGGCAAGATCGAGAACAAGGGCCGGCAGAACCGCCGGGTCAACCTCGCCTTCGCCTGAGCGTCGGCCGGATCAGCGCCGGCGATAGAGCTTCCGGCCGCGCGGGTCCTGCTCGACCTCGAGCGCGCCCCGATGCACGAGATGATTCAGATGCGCGAGGGTCTCGCCGATCGCGAACCCGATCTGGTGCTGGTCGAGCGGGCGATCGAACAGGGTGCGCATGATCAGGGCAGCCGGGGTGGGTGACGCGCAGCCCTCGAGCGCCCGCGCGAGGCGCTCCTCGTGATGGCCGGCGAGCTGGTCGATCCGGGTGTGCAGGCCGTGGAACGGGTGGCCGTGCGACGGCAGCACCAGGACGTCCTCGGGCAGCCGCCTGAAGGATTCGAGCGAGTCCAGGAACTCGCCGAGCGGATCGCCGAGCGGCTCCGTGCCCCAGACGCTGACGTTCGGCGAGATCCTGGGCAGCACCTGGTCGGCCGCGATGAGGACCCCCGTCTCGGCCGCGAACAGGCAGATCATCTCCGGTGCGTGGCCGCGGCCGATCAGCACTTCATAGGCCACGCCGCCGATGTCGAGCACCTCGCCTTCCCGGACCCGGCGGTAGCTCGCGGGCGGCTCGGTGATCTTCGGCCGGTAGGCGTTGCCGCGCCGCGCGCGCTGCTCGATCAGCTCGTCCGGCAGGCCGGCCGCGACGTCGCTCGCCCGCCCCGCGGCGACGAAGGCGGCGCTGGTGTCGAGCGCGAGCATGCGCGCCATCAGCCATTCGGTGCGGGTCGTCCAGACCGCGACGCCGGTCTCGGCCACCAGCCAGCCCGCGAGCCCCATGTGGTCGGGGTGGAAATGGGTCACCAGGAGCCGGGACGGCGCCCCCTCGACCGCCAGCAGCTCGCGCCAGCGCGCCTGGCTCCGCTCGTCACCGAGCCCGGCGTCGATCGCGGTCGGGCCGCCCCGGTCGTCGACCAGCCAGAGGTTGACGTGGTCGAGCGCGAACGGCAGCGCGAGACGGATCCCGCGGATGCCGGCCGCGACCTCGCGCGGCGCCGCATCGACCACCAGCCGGCGGCCGGCGTCGACCACCCGGCCCGGCTCGGCCCTGATCTCGAGCTGATCCTGCACCCTCACCCCCGGTTCCCGCTCAGGCTCCACTTCGCACGTGCCGCGCCGTCTGACAACGCGCAGACGACGCGGAATGCGCCGCCTTGACGGATGGTCCGGGTGGTCCCACGGTCGACTCATGGCCGAGGATCCCGCCCTGAACGTCCGCCGGATCGTGCGTACGATCGACCGGGCCGCGCTCGGCACGCGGCTCAGAAGCCACGGCGGCGT
>DASUSF010000232.1:0-4051 GCA_036375275.1 Geminicoccaceae bacterium
GCTTCGACATGCCGTTCGTCCCCAACCTCCCGACCTTCTAGGCTGCATTCCTGATCAGACGGACGATCGCGGACGTGCGCGCTGGTCGGTGAAAAGCATGATACGTGAACTTTATCCGGGCGAAGATCACGACGTTGCCCGGCACCCGCGGCAAGCCGCGCCGCGAGCCTGCGCGGTGACGTGCGGCGGCTGGGGACGCGTTGCCGGACGGGCGGCTGGGACGGCGGGCGAACGGTCGCCCGGGGAAGCGAAACCGCCGCAGCCAGGACACCTCGGCCGGCGCAACCTTCCTATCTTCCGCGACGTTGCCGGGTCGTGAACCGGACGCTCCGCTGCGGAGGTGCGGCATGCTGAGAGTGCGCCACTGGGCGGTGCGGCACGCCGCTCTGATGAACCGCGTCTATGGCGTCTTCGAGCGCGGTCTGGTGGCGCTCGACCCGCTGCTCGCCCGGATCGGCTACGAACGCCTGGAGCGGCCGGCCGCCGCGGTGGAGCGGGTGGTCAAGGGAACGCTGTTCGACTGTCGGATGTGCGGCCAGTGCATCCTCGGGTCGACCGGGGCCTCCTGCCCGATGAACTGCCCGAAGAACCTCCGCAACGGCCCCTGCGGCGGCGTCCGCGCCGACGGCGGCTGCGAGGTCAGGCCGGAGATGACCTGCGTCTGGGTGCTGGCCTACGAAGGCAGCCGGCGAATGCCCGGCGGCGAGCGGATCGGGGACGTGCAGACGCCGCTCGACCACCGGCTCTGGGGTCATTCGGCCTGGATCGGGCTGCTCCGCCGACGGCGAACGGGCGCGGCGCTGCCGGCGGCGGGACGCTCGGACGCGGTGGCTGCCCCTCCCGCCCGGGATGCGGATCGTCATCGGCCGGCGCCGGCCCGCCGCGCCGCCTGACCATGTCGGTCTCGCCCCCGTCGCATCCCCGGGGCCTCGGGCCCCTCAACCGTGGCGCAGCCCACCCGGAGATGGTCCAGCCCGGGCCGCTCGACCCCGGCGCGCCCCTCGAGCCGCTCCCCGGGCACTCGTCGCGCGGGCGGTTCGAGCGGGTGCTCCGGGCCGGTGAGTTCGCGGTCACGGCCGAGCTTTCGCCGCCGGATTCGGCCGATCCCGAGGACGTCTACCGGCGCGCCTCGATCTTCGACGGCTGGGTCGACGCGATCAACGCCACCGACGGCTCGGGCGCGCACTGCCACATGTCGAGCGTCGGGGTCTGCGCGCTGCTGACCCGGATCGGCTATGCCGTGGTGATGCAGGTCTCCTGCCGCGACAAGAACCGGATCCAGATCCAGGGCGACGTGCTCGGTGCCGCGGCGATGGGCGTCGCCAACATGCTGTGCCTGACCGGGGACGGCGTGCAGTGCGGCGATCATCCGGAAGCGAAGCCGGTGTTCGATCTGGATTCGATCTCGCTGCTCGAGACGGTGCGCACCATGCGGGAGGAGGGCCGGTTCCTCTCCGGGCGCTCGCTCACCAAGCCGCCCGAGGTGTTCGTGGGCGCCGCCGAGAACCCGTTCGCGCCGCCGTTCGACTTCCGCCCGCTCCGGCTCGCGAAGAAGGTCGCGGCCGGCGCCCAGTTCGTCCAGACCCAGTACTGCTACGACGTGCCGATGCTCGAGCGGTTCATGGCCCGGGTGCGCGACCTCGGCCTGCACGAGACGTGCTTCATCCTGGTCGGCGTCGGCCCGCTCGCCTCCGCCCGCGCCGCGCGCTGGATCCGCGCCAACGTCCCGGGCGTGCACATCCCCGATCCGGTCATCGAGCGGATCGAGAGGGCGTCGAAGCAGCGCGAGGAGGGCAAGCGGGTGTGCATCGAGCTGATCGAGCGCATCCGCGAGATCCCGGGGGTCGCGGGGGTCCACCTCATGGCTTACCGGCAGGAGGAGTCGGTCGCCGAGATCATCGACCGCACGGGCATCCTCCGCGGCCGGAAGCCGCACAGCGCGATCGCGGAGTGGGCCGCCTACGAGGAGGCCCGCGCCGCCCGGGCGTGACGGCCGGAGGCCGGTGCGGCGCCGGTCAGCGCTGGCCCGCCGCCTGGAGTCGCCCCGGCGGGCCGCCGGCGGTCCGCCGTCCCCGGGCCAGCTCGATCACCTTACCCAGGATGCCCTTCGGCATGTAGATGATGAAGATGATCAGCAGCAGCCCGTAGATCGTCCCGTCGAGGCCGTGGACGTCGTGGCCGACCATGACCCGGAGGCTCTCCGCGAGCAGCAGCGTGAACAGCGCGCCGACCGTCGGCCCGAGCTGCACGAACATGCCCCCGGCGATCACCGCGAAGACGATCTGCAGCGAGATCGCGATGCCGGAGACCGTCTCGGGGTTGATGTACATCTGGTACTGGCCGTAGAGCGCGCCGCCGAGGGCCGTCATGCACGCGCTGATCAGGGTGATCCAGAGCTTGGTGCGGGTGACGTCGATGCCGACCGACGCGGCGGCATCCTCCTCCTGGCTGATCGCCTCCAGGGCGTAGCGCGCCATGCTCCGGTCGACCCGCTGCCAGATCCACAGGCCCACGAGCCAGACCACCAGCACGGCGTAGAAGAACCCTTCCTTGCTGCCGAACTGGAGCGCGAGCAGGGGCGAGTCCCCGCGCGCCGGCGTGACCCCGAGCGAGCCGCCGGTCCAGTCCCGGAGCGCCACGATCAGCAGGCGAACCACCTCGGACAGCGCGAGGGTCACGAGGGCGAAGTAGTGGCCGGTGATCCGGAAGCGGAAGCAGGGATAGCCGATCACCAGCGCAACCAGGGCGGAGAGCGCGAGCGCGACCGGGATGCCGAGCCAGGGCGTGACGCCCAGGTGGTTCCAGAGCATGGTCACGGTGTAGGCGCCGATCCCGAGGAACGCGCCGTGGCCGAGCGAGACCAGCCCGAACCGGCCCATCACCGACCAGCCGGTGTAGATGAACCCCCAGAGCAGGATCATGATCAGGACGTGGAGGTGGTAGTCGCCGATCCCGATCAGCGGGACGAGCGCGAGCGCGCCGATGCCGGCGGCAGCGAACGCGGTCCTGATCATCGGTTCTCCCGCATCGTCCCGCGCCCCGCCGACATCTTCGGGACGCCCGTCAGCCGCGGGCGCCGAACAGGCCCTGGGGCCGGGCGAACATCATCATGATGAAGAACACGAAGGCCATCACGTAGCCCCACTCGATCTCGAAGAGGAAGCCGCCGACCGAGATGAACTGGGCGAAGATGAAGGCGGCGATGAACCCGCCGATCAGGTTGCCGAGCCCGCCCATGACGCAGACCATGAAGGTGATCGGTCCGAAGCTGAGGCCGATCGCCGGATGCACGTCGTACTGCAGGACCAGGAGGCAGGCGCCGAGGCCGGCGAGCCCGCCGCCGATCGCCGACGTGATCAGGTAGATCCGTCCGGGGTCCACGCCCATCAGCGGCATGATCCCCCGGTCCTGGCTGATCGCCCGGATCGCGGTCCCGAGATAGGTCTTCTTCAGGAACAGCCAGACCCCGAGCATGGCGACGAAGGCGGTCGCGGCCGCGTAGATCCGGGACAGCGGCAGGTAGATGTCGCCGATCGTCAGGGACGGGAGCGAGACGCCGAGATTGCGGAACTCGATCCCGAACAAGAGCGTCGCGAACGCCTGCAGGAAGAACAGGACCCCGCCGGTCACGAGCAGCTGGTTGATGGGCTCCGAATGCAGGATCGGCCGGATCACCAGGTAGTGCAGGACCAGGCCCCCGAGCGCGATCAGGAGGATGCAGCCGACGAAGGCGAGCGGCAGCGGCGCCCCGAACTGCACGTGGAGGAAGTAGACCGCGTACATGCCGAACATGATCAGCTCGGCGTAGCAGATCCAGACCACGTCGATCACGCCGAAGATCAGGTTGAGCCCGAGCGCGAGCAGGGCCAGCACGCCGCCGAACAGCAGCCCGTTGAGCACGGCCTCGAGCAGAAAGACGTCGAAGATCGGCATGCGCGCTCCCCGCTGGGCCGGGCCGGCGCCGTCACCGGGCCACGCTTCCGGTTCATCCCCGGAGTCCTCTTTAGCTGCGGATCGGGCCCCTGGCGACCGTCGCGCGTCTCGAAGCCGT
>DASUSF010000233.1:0-6951 GCA_036375275.1 Geminicoccaceae bacterium
GATCAGCCCCTTGCTCGGAGATGCCTTCTTGATCTCGGCGATCAGCGGCAGCTCGCCCGCCGCGCTGCGGGCCCGGAGCGCGTCCCGGAACCCGCGCGCCGGCGGGGCCGAGGCGAGCTCGCGCTCGAGCGCGGCGAGCGGTCGACGGGCGCGCCGCGCCTCGACCTCCAGCCGCTTGCCGGCGCAGATCCGGGCGAGGACGTCAGTCATCGTCCGCATCCGCGTCCGCGCTGCTGATCTCGACCAGGCGGCGGAGCACGGCCTGGGCGCGGCCCTCGTCGATCGCCGCCGCCGCCCGCCCGACGCCGGCGCGCAGATCGCCCGCCTCGCCCGCGATCACGAGGCCGGCCGCGGCGTTGAGCAGCACGATGTCGCGGAACGGCCCGCGCGCGCCCTCGAGCACCGCCCGGAGCGCGACCGCGTTGGCTTCGGCCTCGCCGCCGCGGAGGTGGTCGAGCGACGTGCGCTCCAGGCCGGCGTCCTCGGGCGTCACCTCGAAGGTCTCGACCCGGCCGCGGTCGAGCGAGGCGACCCGGGTCGGCCCGGTGGTCGAGATCTCGTCCAGGCCGTCGGCGCCGTGCACCACCCACGCGCGCTCGGTGCCGAGCCGGTCGAGCACGCGGGCGAGCGGCTCGACCCATTCCGGCGCGAACACGCCCATCAGCTGCCGCCTGGCGCCGGCCGGATTGGCCAGCGGGCCGAGCAGGTTGAAGATCGTCCGGGTGCCGAGCTCGACCCGGGTGCCGGCGACGTGACGCATCGCGCCGTGGTGCCGGGGCGCCATCATGAAGCCGATCCCGGCCTCGCGGATCGAGCGCTCGACGGTCGCCGGCGAGGCGTCGATGTTCACGCCGAGGGCGCGCAGCACGTCGGCCGAGCCCGCCCTCGAGGACAGCGCGCGGTTGCCGTGCTTGGCGACCGGCACGCCGCAGGCGGCGACGACGAGCGCCGCCGCGGTCGAGACGTTGTAGGTGCCCGAGGCGTCGCCCCCGGTGCCGCAGGTGTCGATCGCGCCCGCCGGCGCCTGGATCTCGACCATCCGCGCGCGGAGCGCGAGGGCGCCGCCGGTCAGCTCGTCGACGGTCTCGCCGCGCACCCGGAGCGCCATCAGGAAGCCGCCCATCTGCGCCGGCGTCGCGTCGCCCGACATGATCACGTCGAAGGCGTGCCGGGCGGCGGCCTGGTCGAGCGACTCGCCCCGCGCGACCACGGCGATCAGCTCGCGGAGCGTCGGCGGGTCGCTCATGCCGCGGCCCGCGGCCGGATGTGCTCCAGAAAGTTGTCGAGCAGGCGGTGGCCGTGCTCCGTCTCGATGCTCTCCGGATGGAACTGCACGCCGTAGAGCGGCAGGTCCCGATGCTCGATCCCCATGATCACGCCATCCGCCGTCCACGCCGTCACCTTCAGCTCCTTGGGCAGGCTCTCCGGCTCCACGATCAGCGAATGGTAGCGGGTGGCGAGGAACGGCGTGGCCACGCCCCGGAACAGGCCCTGGCGGTCGTGCTCGATCGAGCTCCGCTTGCCATGCATGATGGTCGGCGCCCGGACTATCCGTCCGCCGAACGCCTGCGCGAGCGCCTGGTGACCGAGGCAGACGCCGAGCAGGGGGCAGACGCCCGCCGCCGCGCGGATCAGCTCGAGCGAGATGCCGGCCCGGTCGGGATCGCACGGTCCGGGCGAGATCACGATCGCGTCCGGGCGGCGCGCGATCGCCTCGCTGGCGGTGAGCGCATCATTCCGGTGAACTTCGACCGTTGCGCCGAGTTCACCTAGGTAATGATACAGGTTGTACGTGAAGCTGTCGTAGTTGTCGAGCAGGAGCAGCATGGCGATCACGACGCAGGCAGAGGTCGGCCCGCCGGCCGGCGGCCCGTCCCCGGAAGAAAGCCGGAGCCGGCGGGCATCGTCAAGCACGCAGCGGGCGACGCATGATGCGGGGGCGCAACATGCTGCCGGCGAGGTCGCTTTGCCGCTGAAAGAACTTGCCCGAGGGGCGGGTTTGTCAGCTACTCTGCACCATGTGAGGGTTATGCTTCGAGTCCTTGGCATGTCGGTTGAAGATACGGCGCCGGGCAGACGTGGAGGTTGGTGGCGGGACGCGGTCCATGCGGGCACCGGATCGATGCCGGCACCGGATGGATGCCGGCGAGGGTGATGTCGGCGAGGGTGGTGCCGGCGAGGGTGATGCAGGCGAGGGTGGTGAGCGCCCGCTGAGCCGGAACGGCGGGCCGACGGGAGGAGCGACCGGATCAAGATGGCGTCCAGACGACGGCGCAGGCACGCACGCTCGAAAGCGCTGCGCCGGATCCTGATCGAGCATCGCTTCAGCGCCGCCGAGGGACTCCTCGGCGTCGCCGCGCTGGCGCTCGGAATCTGGATGCTGTGGCCGGACGGGGGCGATCCGACCGCGGAGCACCGCGCGCGCTGGCAGCAGACCCTCCTCATGGCCCAGCAGTCGATCGGCGAGGGGAGCGAGGCGGGGGACGGCACGCTGGTCGCGGTGGCCGAGGCGAGCATGGCGGTGTCGGCGCGGCGGGAGCTGGTCGGCGGGCCGGGGATCGTCAGCGTCTCCCTGGCCGAGCACCGGCTCGCGCAGATCGCCGACATGATGCCGGAGATCGGGCCGCCGACCACCCGGTTCCCGCCACCGGCGCCCGAGCTCGCGGCCGTGGAGGCGCCCATGGCCGTCGATCCGGGCGGGAGCGAGCACGGCGCGAGCGAAAGCGTCGCCGCGCTCGCGGCGGCGGTGCCGCTCCGCACCCCGCCCGAGGAGATCGCCGGCCGCGAGTGGCTGCGCTACGCCGCCATGCAGCCGGTCGAGGACGGGCGGCCGAAGATCGCGATCGTGATCGACGACCTCGGCAACAACCGCGCCAACACCGCCGCCCTGAATGGCCTGCCCGGCCCGCTGACGCTCGCTTTCCTGCCGTACGCCTCCGACCTCCCGGCACAGACGGCGCGGGCGCGCGCCGCGGGTCACGAACTCCTGATCCACATGCCGATGGAGCCGGTCACCGACGACTGGCCGGGGCCCGACGCGCTTCTGATCTCCATCGAGCAGGAGGACTTCAGGGCGCGGCTGCAGAAGAGCTTCGCGAGCTTCCACGGCTTCGTCGGCATCAACAACCACATGGGCTCGAGGCTGACCGCGGACCGGGGCAGCATGCGGCTCGTCATGGACGAGCTCCGCCGGCGCGATCTGCTGTTCCTGGACAGCAAGACCACCTCGTTCTCGGTCGGAATCGGCGCGGCGCGCGATGCGGGCGTGCCCCACGCCCAGCGCGACGTCTTCCTGGACAACGATCCGGAGTACGGCGCGGTGCTCCGCCAGCTCCGGGCGACCGAGGCGGTGGCCCGCCGCAACGGCTTCGCGATCGCGATCGGCCACCCGAACGACGCGACGATCGCGGCGCTCCGCCGCTGGCTGCCGGAGCTGCCCGGGCGGGGCTTCGCGCTGGTTCCGGTCAGCACCATCGTCGCGCTCCGGACCTGCCAGCACGAGCCGCTGCTCGCCGGCTGCCGGCCCGACGACACCGACGCGATGCGGGCGAACGCCGAGGCGGTCATCCAGAGCGAGAGCTGAGGGCTCTGGCGGCGGCTTTGCGGCCATGGCGATGGCCGTGGCGGAGGCGGGCCCCGAGCCCGGCCGGCCGCGCTCCGGCGGCCGGCGAAGCTGAGGAGCGGACGATGGCTCAGACCCCGGTGCTGGTCGAGCCCGTGGGCAGCGTCCTCACGGTCACGCTGAACCGCCCGGACAAGCTCAACGCCTTCAACGAGCCGATGCACGAGGGGCTCCGGGCGGCGCTCGCCGAGGCCGAGGCGGATGATGCGATCCGCGCCGTCCTGATCACCGGCGCCGGGCGCGCGTTCTGCGCCGGCCAGGACCTGGGCGAGCGGGTGATGGGCGAGGGGGACGATCCGCCGGACCTCGGGGAGACCCTGGAGCGGCTGTACGAGCCCCTGGTGCGGCGGATCGCGGACCTGCCGAAGCCGGTGGTGGCGGCGGTCAATGGCATCGCGGCCGGCGCCGGCTGCAACCTCGCGTTGATCTGCGACCTGATCGTGGCCGGGCGCTCCGCCCAGTTCATCGAGGCGTTCTGCCGGATTGGGCTGGTGCCGGACGCCGGCGGGACCTTCGCGCTGCCGCGGATGGTCGGGCTGCAGCGCGCGCTCGGCATGGCGCTTACCGGGGACGCGATCGACGCCGAGCGCGCCCTCGCCTTCGGCCTGGTCTGGAAGGTCGTCGACGACGACGCGCTGCTCGACGAGGGCCTCGACCTCGCCCGGCGGCTCGCGGCCGGCCCGACCACCGCGCTCGGCCTGACCAAGCGGCTGCTCCGCAACGCCGCCGCCAACGACCTCGAAGCGCAGCTCGCCCTCGAGCGCGAGGCGCAGCGCGAGGCGGGCCGCACCGCGGATTTCCGCGAGGGCGTCCGGGCGTTCGTCGAGAAGCGCGACGCGCACTTCTCCGGCCGTTGAGGCGGTTTCCTGTCCGGTCCGCAGCTCGCGAGGATGTCGTGCATCCGGCGCCGGAGCGGTCGACCGGCGGCGAGTTTTCTGTTATCGTCACGGCGTTGATGGAAGCGCCCGCGTCGGAGCGGGCCTGGTGCCAACGGATCATTGACGGCGTTCGATTTTGAGATCCCTCGGCGGACGCGCAGCGCAGCGGAGGACGCCATTATGGGTTGGATCTGGTCCGCAAGCCTATTTCTTTCGGGAATGATCCTCGTCATGGATCCGGCCGCCTCGGGTGAACGCCGGCCGGTCGATGCGAGCATCGTCACCGCGGTCGACGTCTCCGGCTCGATCGACGGCTACGCCGAGCGGTTGGAGCTCGAAGGCCTTGCCGAGGCGCTGGAACATCCCGCCTTCATTCATGCCATCGAGCAGGGCCGCGTAAAGAGCATCGGCTTCGCTGTCTTCACCTGGTCGAGCCAGAACGACTTCGTGCTCATCGAGCCGTGGCAGCGGATCGCTACCAGCGAGCAGGCCCGAGCCGTCGCGGCGCGGCTGCGCGACCTCCGGCGCAGTGCCCGCTTGCGCCACCATTCCTTCCAAGGCAAGCGGCCGTGGCGGACCTCCCTCGGCACCGACGTCTCGGCTGCGCTCGAGATGGGAGCGCGACTGCTCAGGGACGCGCCGTTCGGCAGCGATCGGCAGCTCCTCAACATCTTCGCGAACGGCGTCGACAACGTGGGCGAGCCACCGGACGCGGCCCGAGATACTGCGGTCGCGGCGGGGATCACGGTCAACGGAATGATCCTTCGCGATCAGCCGGCCGTCGCCGACTATTTCCGGGCGCGCGTCCAAGGTGGGCCCGGCGCGTTCGTCATGACCGTGGAGCACACCGACGACCTGGTCGACGCCGTGCTCGCGAAGTTCATGCTCGAGCTGGCCGATGACCGGTGGGTGCCATCGTCGCCCCTTTCGGATCAGGTGCTCGCACTCACGTCGGGGCTCTGAGCCCCCGGCGGTCGACCGGCGGCGGGGGCGCCGCTAGAGTGCAGGCCGGTTCGGGGGAGGAACGCTCGTGTCGCGGCCGCTCGGCCACTGGCTGCTCCTGCTCGCCCTGGTCGCGATGTGGGGCAGCGCCTTCGCGCTCACCGGGATCGCGGTCCGCGGCATCGATCCGGTGCCCCTGGTCGCGATCCGCCTGGTCGTCGCCGCGGCCCTGCTCACGGGGCTGGTCCTGATCCGGCGCCAGCGCTTCCCCGGGACCGGCCGCTTCTGGTGGTTCGCGCTCCTGATCGCGCTCGCCGGCAACTGCGTGCCGTTCACCCTGATCAGCTTCGGCCAGATCCGGGTGCCGTCGGGCCTGACCGGGATCCTGATGGGCATCATGCCGCTCGCGGTCATGGTCATGGCCCACTTCCTCGTCGCCGGCGAGCGGCTGAACGCCGTCAAGGCGATGGGCTTCGGTCTCGGCTTCGTCGGGCTCGTGATCCTGATCGGGCCGGAAGCGCTGCTCCAGGCGCGCGGCCTGGGCTCGGACCTGCTCTACCTGCTCGCGATCCTTGGCGGTGCCCTCTGCTACGCCACCAACACCATCATCGCGCGGCGCCGGCCGCCGGCCGATCCGGTGGTCGCCGCGGCCGCCGTGATGCTCACGGGCTCGCTGGTGATGGCGCCGTTTGGGCTGCCCGAGGCCCGGGCGGCGGTTCAGGCCGCGCCCATGGCCTCGATCGCCGCGATGATCGCGCTCGCGGTGGTCGCGACCGCGATCGCGACCGTCGTGTTCCTGAAGCTGATCGCGCTCGCCGGGCCGAGCTTCACCTCGTTCATCAACTACCTGATCCCGCTCTGGGCGCTCGGGGTCGGGGTGCTGTTCCTCGGCGAGGAGCCGGAGCCCCGGGCCCTGGTCGCGCTGGTCCTGATCCTCGGCGGCATCGGGCTCGGCGAGATCGGCGCCCGACGCGCGCTCGCGCCCGACGCCCGGCAGGCGGCCTGAGCGATGCTCGGCGCGATCGCGGGCGACGTCATCGGCTCGATCTACGAGGCACGGCCGATCAAGCGTCGCGATTTCCCGCTGTTCGGCCGGGGCTGCCGGTTCACCGACGACACCGTGTGCACGGTCGCCGTCGCGGCGGCGCTGCTCGACGGCTCGGAGGACTTCGGGGCCTGCCTCCGCCGCTTCGGCCGGCGCTATCCGGACGCCGGCTACGGCGGCTTGTTCGCCCGCTGGCTGATGGACGAGCGGATGGGCGCCTACGGCAGCTGGGGGAACGGCGCGCCGATGCGGGTGGCGGCGATCGCCTGGCTGGCGCGTGACGAAGCCGAGGCGCTGCGTCTCGCGGCGGCGAGCGCCCGGGTCAGCCACGACCATCCGGACGCGGTCCGGGGGGCCGAGGCGGTGGTGCTCGCGACCTGGCTGGCCCGCCACCGCGCGGCTCCGGAGGAGATCCGGGCGGCCGTCTCGGGACGCTTCGGCTACGACCTCGCCGCGACCATCGA
>DASUSF010000234.1:0-9184 GCA_036375275.1 Geminicoccaceae bacterium
TCGGAATCGACCGACCTCCCGGGGATCAGGGTCGACGAGCGGCGGATCGTGAGCTCGACCGGGGGGCTCGAGCTCGACGAGGTGCCGAATCACCTCGTGGTGGTCGGCGCCGGCTACATCGGGCTCGAGCTCGGCACCGTCTGGCGCCGGCTCGGTGCGAAGGTGACCGTGGTCGAGTACCTCAACCGGATCACGCCCGGCATGGACCTCGAGGTGTCGCGCCAGTTCCAGCGCCTGCTCTCGCGCCAGGGCCTCGGCTTCAAGCTCGGCACCAAGGTCACCGAGGTCGACGATGCCGGCGACCGGCTGCTGGTCACGACCGAGGCGGCCGACGGCGGCGAGCCCGAGAAGATGAAGGCCGACGTGGTCCTGGTGGCGGTCGGCCGGCGGCCGTACACCGACGACCTCGGGCTCGAGACGGTCGATCTAAAGACCGACAACCGCGGCATGATCGAGGTCGACGGCCGGTTCCGGACCGGGGCGGACGGGATCTTCGCGATCGGCGACGTGATCCGCGGGCCGATGCTCGCCCACAAGGCCGAGGACGAAGGGGTGTGCGTCGCCGAGCAGCTCGCCGGGCAGAAGCCGCACATCGACTACGACGCCATCCCGGCGGTGATCTACACCGCCCCCGAGGTCGCCTCGGTCGGCCGGACCGAGGAGCAGCTCAAGGAGGCCGGGATCGACTACCGCGCCGGCAAGTTCCCGTTCTCGGCCAACTCGCGCGCCCGCGCGACCGGGATGACCGACGGCTTCGTCAAGGTCCTGGCGGAGGCCGGGACCGACCGGCTGCTGGGCGTGCACATCATGGGCGCGGAAGCCGGGACGATGATCGGCGAGGCGACGGTGGCGATGGAGTTCGGCGCCAGCAGCGAGGACTTGGCCCGCACCTGCCACGCCCATCCCACCCTCGAAGAGGCGGTCAAGGAGGCGGCGCTCGCCGCCCATGGCGCCCCGATCCATATCTGAGGCCGCCCGTCTGAGCGCCGGCGGCCGGCCACCTCCCCCTGCGCGACGCGGCATCATCCGCCTGGCGGGGCCGGCCGATCTCGACGCGGTCGCGGCGCTGGCGGACGCCGCCTTCGACGACGCCAGGGGCCCGGGCCGCGAGGAGCTTCGGATCTCGATCGGGCGGGGCACGGTCAACCTGCTCGAGGCCGACGGCGAGCTCCAGGGCGTGATCATCCTGGAGCCCCTCGACGATGATCTCTTCGTGGTCACGCTGGCGGTGGCGCCGGAGCATCGCCGGCGCGGCCTCGGCCGGCGGCTGATCGCGTTCGCGGAGCGCGAGGCGCGGTGCCGCGGCCTGGGGTCGATCCACCTCTACGCCGACCGGAGAAGCCGGACCGGCCTCGCGTTCTACGAGCGGCTCGGCTTCCGGAGCACGGCCGAGGCGGCGCCCGGCCGGATCGGCGGCGACGAGGTCCCCCTGGTGCGAGCGGTGCTCTGAGGCGGCGGTCGGCGCAGGACCCGGTTCGTGACCCTGGACGGCCGCGACCGCGGGAACACGCGCGCGCGGCCATCGTTGCACCCGCACGGCCGAACACCAGAGACGGGAGACACCCCCATGCCACGAGGCCTCATCACGTCGGGCTTGGCGCTCGGCGTCGCGCTCGCCGCTCAGACGGCCTTCGCCCAGGGCGGCGGCACCGCGAGCGTCGAGCTCAAGGACGCGGACGGCAACACGGTCGGCCAGGTGGAGCTGATGCAGGTTCCGAACGGGGTCCATCTCAAGGCCGACCTCCAGAACCTGCCCGCCGGCACCCACGCCCTGCACATCCACGAGACCGGCGCCTGCGAGCCGCCGGACTTCGAGAGCGCAGGCGGCCACTTCAATCCGACCGGCGCCAGTCACGGCTGGCTGAGCGAGGGCGGCCCGCACGCCGGCGACTTCCCGAACATCCACGTCGGCGACGATGGCAGCCTGACCGTCGAGTACTTCAGCATGATGGTCACCATGGACGAGGGCGAGAACACCGTCTTCGACGACGACGGCTCGGCGATCGTGATCCACGAGGGAACGGACGACTACGAGACCGACCCCGCGGGCGACGCCGGCAACCGGATCGCCTGCGGCGTGATCAGCAGCGGCGGCTGAACCCGGCCCGTCCGCGGAGCGGGCGCCGTCCTGCAGCGGCGCCCGCCTGACCGTCGCAACCGCGCTCAGCTCGGGTGCGCGGCATCCTGGCGCTGCTGCACGACCTGGTCCGCGAGCCGCTCGGGCACCGGGTTGAGGTGGTCGTAGCGGGCCTCGAAGAACGCGGTTCCCTGGCTCAGCGAGCGCAGGCTGACGATCAGGTCGTGGATCTCGGCCTGGGGGATCTGGGCGGAGATCTGGTCCCAGCCGGACCAGTCGGACTTGGTGTCGTAGCCCATGATCTGGCCGCGCTTCTGGGTGATCAGCTGCAGCACCCGCGAGGTGTAGTCGCTCGGGACCGAGATCTCGACCGCCAGGATCGGCTCGAGCAGCACCGGGTCGCACTGCGGCAGCCCCTCCTTGAGGGCCAGCGCGACCGCCATCTTGAAGGCCATCTCGGAGCTGTCGACCGAGTGGAACTGGCCGTCGTAGAGGGTGACGCCGACGTCGACCACCGGGAAGCCGAGCGGGCCGCGCTTGAGGTAGTCCTTGGCCCCCGCCTCGACGGCCGGGATGTACTGACGCGGCACCGAGCCGCCGACCACCTTGTCGGTGAACTGAAAGCCCTCGCCCCGCTCGAGCGGCTGGATCTCGATCTTGACGTCGCCGAACTGGCCGTGGCCGCCGGACTGCTTCTTGTGCCGGCCGTGGCTGTTCGCTCCTTTGCGGATGGTCTCGCGGTAGGGGGTGTCCGGAACCCGCGCATCCACCGCCAGGTTGTACTTGGAGCGCAGCCGGTCCATCGCGACCCGGAGATGCATCTCGCCCTGCCCCCAGAGCAGCGTCTGCTGAAGCTCCGGATCGGGCTCGAACCTGAGGCTCGGGTCCTCGTCGATCAGCTTGGCGAGCGCGCCGCTCATCTTGACCTCGTCGCCGCGGTTCTCGGCCTGGACGGCGAAGGCGTACATCGGCGGCGGCGGCTCCGCGCTCGGCAGCGTCGGCGCGCCGGCGGCGCCGTTGGTCAGCGTCTGGCCGGTGCGCGCTTCGTCGAGACGCCCGAGCCCGACCACCTCGCCCGCCGCGGCGGCCGGCAGCGGGCTCTGGTGGCTGCCGAGCAGCCGGTGCACGCCGCCGACCCGCATGCCGCCGAGGGTCATGCCGTCCTTGACCTCGCCGCTCCAGACGCGGACCAGGGACAGCTTGCCGGAGTGCGGCAGGTGGTAGGTCTTGAGCACCTGGACCACCGTCTCGCCCGCCGGGTCGATCCCGACCCGCTCCGCGGTGACCGCCGGCGGGGGCGTCTCCTTGATCAGCGCCTCGAGGAGCCGGCGCACGCCCATGTCCTTCTCGGCGACGCCCATGAACACCGGCACGATCTGGTCGGCGCCGAGGGTCTTCTGCATGTGGCGGAGGATGGCTTCGACGGGGGGCTCCTGCTCCTCGAGCAGCATCTCCATGAGGTCGTCGTCGAAGTCGGCCAGCGTCTCGAGCATCTCGGTCCGGGCCTGCTGCTCGCGCTCGCGGTACTCGTCGGGGAGATCGATCCGGTCCGAGGGCGCGCCCTCGTTGTAGTGGTAGGCCTGCTCCGTCACGAGGTCGATGTAGCCGATGAGGGAGTCGGCGCGGCCGATCGCGTACTGGTGCGGGATGACCGGGCGGTCGGAGAGGTCGCGGAGCGCCTGCAGCAGGTCGCGGTAGCGGACCTCCGAGCGGTCCATCTTGTTGATGAACACGAGGTGCGGGATGGCGTGCCGGTCGAGGTACTTGAGGATCGGGGAGACCGCGATCATGCGTTCCAGCACCGGCTCGACCACGACCACGGCGGCATCGACGCCGAGCAGCGCGGCGCGCGCCTCGTGGATGAACTCGACCGAGCCCGGGCAGTCGAGGAAGGTGAGCAGATAGCCGTCGTGCTCGAGCGAGGCGGCATTGACCTCGATGCTCATCTGCCGGGCGCGCGCCTCGGCGGAGTGGTCGCCGACGGTGTTGCCCTCGCCCGCCTTGCCCTTCCGGCCGATCGCGCCGGCGACGAACAGCAGGCTTTCGAGCAGGGTCGTCTTGCCGGCCCCGTTCGGGCCGACGATGGCTACGTTACGGATCTGTTGTCCAGCGGCCATGCCTGTCTCCCCTTTTCTCTTGGCCGCCGGGGGGTCGCGCTCCCCGGAGGAGGCATCCGGCGGCAGCGTCCAGCCATGTTGAAGCGGCCCCTCGCGCCAAGGCAACCGGAAAATCGCGGCGCGGGTCGCACGCGGCAGAAGCCTCAGGAGGCGGCCTGCTCCAGCGCCTCCTCGGCCGCGAGCCAGCGCGCCTCGGCGGCTTGGAGCTCGCTCTTGAGCGCCGCCTCGCGCTTGATCAGCGCTTCGAGTTCCTCGCCGGGCATGCGCTGGTAGGTGGCGTGGTCGCCGAGCCTCGCCGTGAGCTTCCGGTGGTCGGCGGCGATCCTCTCGAGCTCCCGCTCGGCGGCCCTGGCCTCGCGCCGGAGCTCGATCACGCGCTGCCTGCGGTCGCTCGCTTCACGCCGGCGCCCGGCGCCCGCCTCCGGCTTGCCGGGGGTGCGCTCGGCGGCGCGCGCGGCGTCCAGCACCTCGCGGCGGTAGTCGTCGAGATCGCCGTCGTACGGCCGCACCCGGCGATCCGCCACCAGCCAGAGCCGGTCGGCCACCAGCTCGACGAGGTGCCGGTCGTGGCTGATCAGGACGACAGCGCCCGGGAAGTCGTTGAGCGCCTCGACCAGGGCGTCCCGGCTGTCGATGTCGAGGTGGTTGGTCGGCTCGTCGAGGATCAGGATCTGCGGGTCGCGGGCGGCGACGAGGGCGAGGGTGAGCCGCGCCTTCTCGCCGCCGGAGAGGGCCTGCGCCGGGCGCTCCGCCTTGTCCTGGATCAGGCCGAACGCGCCGAGGCGGGCCCGGACCTGTTCTTCCCTGAGAAGCGGCAGCAGGCGCTGCAGATGCTCGATCGCGTTCGCCTCCGGGTCGAGGTCCTCGATCTGGTGCTGGGCGAAGAAGCCGACCCTGAGCTTCGCCGCCCGGACGATCTCGCCCGCCATCGGCTCGAGGCGGCCGGCGATCAGCTTCGCGAAGGTCGACTTGCCGTTGCCGTTGGCGCCGAGCAGCGCGATCCGGTCGTCCGGGTCGAGCCGGAGGTCGAGGCGGTCGAGCACCACCTGCCCGCCATAGCCGGCCCGGACCCGGTCGAGGGTGATGAGCGGCGGCGAGGGGATCTCCGGGTCGGGAAAGCGGAGCTCGACCTCCGGCTCGGGCGGCGGCGCGGCCACGTCGTCGAGCTTCTGGAGGGCCTTGAGCCGGCTCTGCGCCTGGCGGGCCTTGCTCGCCTTGTAGCGGAAGCGGTCGACGAAGGCCTGCATGTGCCTGCGCCTCGCGTCGACCTTGACCCGCTCCTTCTGCATCAGCTCGAGCTTCTCCCGGCGGGCGCGCGCGAAGGCGTCGTAGTTGCCGGCGTAGAGGGTCAGCGAGCGCTGCTCGAGATGGACGATCCGGTCCGGGACCTTGTTCAGGAGGTCGCGGTCGTGGCTGACGATGATCAGGGTCCGGGGATAGCGGCGGAGGTGCTCCTCCAGCCAGAGGGACGCCTCGAGGTCGAGGTGGTTGGTCGGCTCGTCGAGCAGCAGGAGGTCCGGCTCCTTGAACAGCACCGCGGCCAGCGCCGCCCGCATCCGCCAGCCGCCGGAGAAGAGCCGGAGCGGGCGCGCCTGCGCCGTGTCGTCGAAGCCGAGCCCCTTCAGGATCGCGGCCGCCCGCGCCGGCGCGGCGTAGGCGCCGATCTCGGCGAGCCGGCCCTGGACCTCGCCGATCCGGTAGGGGTCGCGCGTCCGCTCCGCCTCCTCGAGCAGGCGCGCCCGCTCCTCGTCGGCCCCGAGCACCGCGTCGAGCGGCGTCGCTTCGCCCCCCGGCGCCTCCTGGGCGACGCTGCCGATCGACGATCCGCCGGTCAGCCGCACCGCCCCCTGGTCGGGCTGGATCTCGCCGCGGATCAGGCGGAGCAGCGAGGTCTTGCCGGTGCCGTTCCGCCCCACGAGCCCGACCTTGTGCCCGGCCGGGACGTGCACGCTCGCGCCCTCGAGGAGCACGTGGCCGGCGATCCGGAGCGTGATGTCGTTGAGGTGCAGCATGCGCTCAGGCGCCGTGGTACTCGCGGTACCAGGCGACGAACCGGTTCAGCCCCTCCTCGATCCCGGTCTTGGGCTCGAAGCCGAGGTCGCGGCGGCTGGCCTTGATGTCGGCGTAGGTCCGGAGCACGTCGCCGGGCGGCAGCGGCGCGTGGCGGATCTCGGCCCTGCGCCCGAGCGCCTCCTCGATGATCCCGACGAAGCGGCCGAGCGGCGTCGGCCGGTGGTTGCCGAGGTTGTAGATCCGGTGCGGCGGGTCGCCGTCGGCGGCAGCCGGCGGCCGGTCGAGCGCGCGGATCACGCCGTCGACGACGTCGTCGATCCAGGTGAAGTCCCGCTCCATCCGGCCCTCGTTGAACAGCGTGATCGGGCGGCCGTTGGCGATCGCGTCGGTGAACAGGTAGTAGGCCATGTCCGGCCGGCCGTAGGGGCCGTAGACGGTGAAGAAGCGGAGCCCGGTCTGCGGCAGACCGAACAGGTGGGCGTAGGTCCGGCTCATCAGCTCGTTCGACCGCTTGGTCGCGGCGTAGAGCGAGACCGGCTGGTCCACCGGGTCGTCGACCGAGAACGGGATCTTCTGGTTGGCGCCGTAGACCGAACTCGAGCTGGCGTAGACCAGGTGCCGGAGATCCGGGAGCTCGTGCCGGCAGGCCTCGAGGATCGCCATGTGTCCCCTGAGGTTGCTCTCGACGTACGCGAAGGGATGCTCGAGCGAGTAGCGCACGCCGGCCTGGGCGGCGAGATGGACGACCCGGTCGAGCCCCGGGACGTCCCGGACGATGCCACGGACCGCGTCCGGGTCCGCGATGTCCGCCTGACGAAAGGTGAAGCCCGCGAGCCCGGACAGGCGCTCGAGGCGCGCCCGCTTCAGCGCCGGATCGTAGTACGCGTTCAGATTGTCGATGCCGACCACCTCGCCGCCCCGCGCGAGGAGCGCGCGGCTGACGTGGAAGCCGACGAAGCCGGCGGCGCCGGTCACGAGCACGGGCATCTCTCTCTCCCGCTTGCTGCGGCCGGCGTCAGCTAGCACAAATGGCGCCGATCCCGAAATCACGAGGCGGACGAGGCGAGGGTGAGCGCTGGCGGCCAGACGACGCCGATGATCGCGCAGTTCCAGGCGATCAAGGCGGAGCATGCGGACTGCCTCCTGTTCTTCCGCATGGGTGACTTCTACGAGCTGTTCTTCGAGGACGCGCAGGCGGCCGCGCCGGCGCTCGACATCGCGCTGACCCGCCGCGGCCGGCACGACGGCGACGACATCCCGATGTGCGGGGTCCCGGTGCACAGCGCCGAGGTCTACCTCGAGCGCCTGATCCGCAAGGGCTTCAAGGTCGCGATCTGCGAGCAGATGGAGGACCCGAAGGAGGCCCGGCGCCGGGGCGCCAAGGCCGTGGTCGCGCGCGACGTGGTGCGGGTGGTCACGCCCGGCACGCTGACCGAGGACACCCTGCTCGACGCGCGCGCCAACAACTACCTCGCGGCCCTCGCCGGGACCCGCCAGGAGATCGCGCTCGCCTGGCTCGACGTCTCGACCGGCGAGGTCCGGGCCATGCCGGTCGAGCCGGCCGCGCTCGCCGCCGCGCTCGCCCGCATCGACCCGGGCGAGCTTCTGGTGCCCGAGCGGATGGCCGGTCCGGGCTGCGGCCTCGGCCCCTGGCGGGACCGGCTGACGCCGTTGCCGGATCCCGACTTCGACTCGCTCGCCGGCGAGCGGCGCCTCAGGGCGGTCTACCGGGTCGGCGAGCTCGGCGGCTTCGGCCCGCTCGGGCGCGCCGAGATCGGCGCGCTCGGCGCGCTCCTCGGCTACGTCGAGCGCACCCAGCGCGGCCGCCTGCCGCATCTCGGGCCGCCGCGCCGGGTGATCCCCGGCAGCCACCTCGCGATCGATCCGGCGACGCGGCAGAACCTCGAGCTGATCCGGAGCCTCGGCGGCGAGCGGCGCGGCAGCCTTCTGGACGCGGTCGACCGCACCGTCACCGGCGCGGGCGCGCGGCTGCTCTCCGGCCGGATCGCGGCGCCCCTCGCCGATCCGGCACCGATCCGGCAGCGGCTCGAGGCGGTCTCGGCGCTGGTCGAGGATCCCGGTCTCCGCGACGAGGTGCGCGACCGGCTGAAGGGCGCGCCGGATCTCGAGCGGGCGCTCTCCCGCCTGTCGCTCGGCCGGGCGGGCCCGCGCGACCTCGCGGCGATCCGGAGCGGCCTCGAGCGGGCGCGCGAGCTTCGCGTCCGCCTCGACGATGGGCCGCCGGCGCTCGGCGGCTACGCCGCGGGGCTCGCCGAGCTGGAGGAGCTGATCGGGACGCTCGGCGACGCGCTGGTCGAGAGCCCGCCGCTGCTCGCCCAGGCCGGCGGCTTCGTCCGGACCGGGCACGCGCCCGAGCTCGACCGCCAGCAGCAGCTCCGGGACCACGGCCGGAAGCTGATCGTCGCGCTCGAGCGGCGCCTCCAGCAGACGGCCGGCATCCCGTCGCTCAAGGTCCGCCACAACAACCTGCTCGGCTACTACATCGAGGTCACCCAGACCCACCGCGCCAAGGTCCCGGACGACTTCATCCAGCGCCAGAGCATGGCGAACGCGACCCGCTACTCGACCGTCGAGCTCCAGGACCTCGAGCGCCAGATCGGCGAGGCCGGCGAGCGGGCGCTCGCGATCGAGCTCGGGATCTTCGAGCGTCTGGTCGCCCGGGTCCTCGAGGAGGCCGCGGCGATCGCCCGGACCGCCGGCGCGCACGCCCGGCTCGACGTGGCCGCCGGCCTCGCCGCGCTCGCCGTGGAGCGGCGCTACGCCCGCCCCGAGATCGACGACGGCGACGGCTTCGAGATCGAGGGTGGCCGCCATCCGGTGGTCGAGCAGGCGCTCGCGCGCGACGGCAAGCCGTTCATCCCGAACGACGCCGACCTCTCGCCCGCCCGGCGGCTCTGGCTGATGACGGGACCCAACATGGCCGGCAAGAGCACGTTTCTCCGCCAGAACGCGCTGA
>DASUSF010000235.1:0-4327 GCA_036375275.1 Geminicoccaceae bacterium
TCGCCTCGATCGGCCTCGGCATCGGTGCGTTCTGGCTCCTCGGCCCGCCCCCCGCGCTCCGCTTCGCCGCCTGACCAGGACGCGGAGGATGGAGCCGTCGCTGACGCCGGCGCCCGGATCCTGCAGCGCGAAGGCGTCGAGGAGGAGGCGGCGGAAGCTGCGCTTCGAGGCGAACCTGGAACGGCTCGCGGTTGATGTGGATGAACCTCGCGTGCGGCGCTCAGAGCACGCCTAGGAACGCCAGCAGGAGCAGGGTCAGGACCAGCGAGACCAGGATCGAGCCGGCGCAGCCGAGGCGGCTGGAGAAGAACACGAACACCGGGTTGCGCCTACCTGTCGACCCTCCACGAGCCGGAGAACCGCCCCGCCGCGCTCAGGGTTCCTCCGCCCCGCGGATCAGCGGGCGGTCCAGCCGCCGTCGACCGGCAGGACGGCGCCGGTGATCATCGACGCCGCGTCGGAGACGAGGAACAGGATCGCGCAGGCCACCTCCTCCGGCTCGACGAAGCGCCCCATCGGGGTGTCCTCCAGCAGCTTCCGCTCGATCGACCGGTCGGCGAGCAGCGCCGCGGTGAGCGCCGTCCGGGCGAAGGTCGGGGCGACGGCGTTGACCCGGACCCCCGCCGGCGCCCACTCGCAGGCGAGCGCGCGGGTCAGGTTGACCAGCGCGCCCTTGGCGGCGTGGTAGGCGGCGTTCGGATAGTGCGCCCCGCCGACCAGGCCCATGATCGAGGCGACGTTGACGATGGCGCCGCGCTGCGCCTCGACCATGTGGCGGCCGGCCTCGCGGGCGCAGAAGAGGGCGCCGTCGATGCCGACCGCCATCACCTGCCGGTAGCGCTCGCTCGGCAGGTCGACCGTCGGCACCCGCGCCCCGATCCCCGCGTTGTTGACCAGGACGTCGATCCGACCGTGCTGGTCCGCGATCGCCCGGACCACGGCAGCGACCTGACGCTCGTCGGCGACGTCGAGCCAGTGCGCCTCGGCGTTCGGGATCTCGCCGGCGGCCCGTTCCGCCGCCTCGAGGTCGACGTCCGTGACCGCGACCAGCGCACCCGCCTGAGCGAGCGCGCCGGCGGTGGCGCGGCCGATGCCGTTGCCGGCGCCGGTGATCAGCGCAACCCGTCCGTCGAGATGGAACCGCTGCAGGTAATCGGTCATCGAACCCTCGCCGCGTCCGGCTCCCGGCCCCCGTTCAGGGCGGTCCCGTGTGTCGGATGGGCCACACCTGGGTGGCGACCTCGAGCCTCCGCCGGGCACCCCCGATCCGGTGCTCGACGGTGGCTGGTTCGCACACGCGCCCGCATCCACAGGCTACCGCCGGCTCCGCGCCCATTCCAGAGGAACCGGGTGGCCGGGTTGAAGGGTCGGAGGCGCATGGCAGGCGCCTGCGCCGTCGCGGTCGATCTCGTGGACGTCGATTTCACATGCCGTTAGGATCCGCGCGCTTCAAGCGACACGAACGGCGGACCGGCATGCGCATCTCGATCCCGACGGCCCTCGCGGCCGCCCTTCTTGCCTCGGGCTGCAACCTCCTGGGCGGTCCCCCCGTTGCGCCCAAGCCCGCGGCCTACACCAAGCCGGAGCCCGTGGCCTGGATGCTGATCACGCCGCCCGAGCGGCTGACCGTCCTCGAGCTCCGCGAAGCCCTCGACAGGCTGCCGAGCAACGGCGCCGCGCTGCCCGCCGCGTCGGGCGAGGTCGACGTCGACCGCCTCGCCGTCCAGGCCTTCTACGAGAAGCTCCAGGCGGAGCCGACCGCCGACGGCCGGGCGGCGCTCCTGGTCGAGGAGTCGCTCGATCGGGCGGCGCCGCCCGAGCGCTGGAACCAGGTCCGCGAGTTCAGGACCGAGGAGCACTGCCGGACCACGCTCGGCGAGCTGCAGGAGATCACGCGCGATGCGAGCGAGGAGGTCCGTTACTACGACGGAATGCCGCTCTACGAGCTGCAGTGGGTGTTCCTCGAGTGGAGCAACCGCTGGGGGCGGTGCGTGCCGCTCGACCGGCTCCCGGCAGCCGCGACCCCGACCGGGATGTAGGGCCCGCGCTCAGCCGGTCCGGTCCAGCTCGAGCTGGAGGCGGAGCTCGGTCTTCAGGACCTTGCCGTAGTTGTTCTTGGGGAGCGCGGCGACGAACCGGTACTCCTTCGGCCGCTTGAAGCGGGCGATGTGCTCCAGGCAGTGGCGCTCGAGGGCATCGGGATCGGGAGCGATGCCCGGCGCGGAGACCACGAACGCGACCACCGCTTCCCCCCAGGCGGGATCGGCGCGACCCACCACCGCGACCTCGCGGACCGTGGGGTGGAGCAGGAGGACCTCCTCGACCTCGCGCGGGTAGATGTTCGAGCCGCCCGAGATGATCAGGTCCTTCGACCGATCGTGCAAGGTCAGGAAGCCGTCCTGATCCAGGCTGCCGATGTCGCCGGTGTGCAGCCAGCCGTTGCGGAGCGCGTCCCGCGTGGCCGCCTCGTCCCGCCAGTAGCCGCGCATCACGCTCATCCCGCGCACCAGCACCTCGCCCGCCTCGGCCGGCGGCAGCGGCCGGTCGTCCGGGCCGGCGACCATCACCTCGACCACCATCTGCGCCGTGCCGACCGACCCCAGGCGCTCGCGATGGCGGGGATGGTGGACGTCGGCGTGGGCCGCCTTGTCCAGCGCGGTGATGCACATCGGGCTCTCGCCCTGGCCGTAGATCTGGGCGAGCCGGTGGCCGAACGCCGCATGCGCCCGCTCCAGGTCGGCTCCGTACATCGGCCCGCCGCCATAGACGATGGTCTTCAGCCCCGGGTGCGCGTCGCGCGCGGCGCCTTCCGCCTCGGCCAGGCGCTTGACCATGGTCGGCGCCGCGAAGAGCGCGGCGCCCCGCCAGTACCTGAGCAGGCTGAACACCTCCGCCGGCTCGAAGCCGCCGCTGGTCGGCACCACCTGGCAGGCGGCCCGGGCGGCGTGCGGCAGGATGTAGAGCCCGGAGCCGTGCGACATCGGCGCCGCGTGGATGATCGCGTCACCGGGATCGATCCGGTCGACGTCGGTCAGGTAGGCCAGGGTCATCGCCAAGAGGTTCTGGTGGGTCAGCATGGCGCCCTTCGGCCGCCCGGTCGTGCCGCTGGTGTAGAACAGCCAGGCGAGGTCGTCCGGCGCGGCCTCGGCCATCGCCAGCGGATCGCCCGCGAGCAGCGCCTCGTGGGCGCTGCCGCCGATCACCACCACCCGCTCGAGCGCGCCGATCTCGCCCTCGAGCGGGCAGATCCCCGCGGCGTGCTCGGCGGTGACGAAGCAGACGCGGGCGCCCGCATGCTCGAGGATGTACTCGAACTCGCGGCGGTGCAGCCGGGCGTTGACCGGGACCATGCACAGGCCGGCCCACCAGCCGGCGAGCAGGATCTCGACATAGGCCGGGCAGTTGTGCATGACGAGGGCGACCCGGTCGCCAGGCGCGAGCTTCAGCGTGGCGCGCAACCCACCCGCGATGACCGCGGCGCGACGGACCAGTTCGCCGTAGTCGAGCAGCGTGTCGGATCCCGAGGCGAGCGCCGGCCGATCACCGAAGACCCGCGCGCTGCGGGCGAACAGATGCGCGACGTTCACGCCGGAGGACTCCCGTGCTGCCGGGCCGATCATAGCATGCGGGAGTCGGTGACCGAGCGGATTCCAGCCGGTCGTGTTGCCGCGAGGCCAGCGGCGTGCATCTTCCCTTAACCATATTGTGGATAGGTCTCTGGATAGAATCGTGGTTAGGTTCCGCCAGGAGAAAAACGGGGGAATGATGGGATTCGCTGCTTGGCGGCTGGTGGTCGGCCTGATCATCGGCCTGATCCTGGGGACGGCGGGCCTCGGCGTCGGGGTGACGCTCGGCCAGGACGACCGGTGGTACGAGATCAGCAAGAGCGGCGTGCGGGCGGTCGACGAGGGCCGCTTCGACGATGCCGAGGAGCTGTTCCGGGACGCGCTGAAGATCAGCGACGCGTACGGCGAGGACGACCCCAGGCGCGCCACGAGCGTCAACAACCTCGCCTACATCCTGCATGCCAAGGGGCAGTACCGCGCTGCCGAGCCGCACTATCGGGAAGCGCTCGCGATGCGCGAGCGGGCGCTCGGGCCGGATCATCCGGACGTCGCCCAGAGCGCCAACAACCTCGCCGAGCTGTACCGCGCGCTGGGCCGGTTCGAGGACGCCGCGCGCCTGCACCGGCGCGCGCTCGAGATCCGCGAGCGGACCTACGGTCCGAACCACCCGGAGGTGGCCCAGAGCCAGAACAACCTGGGCGTGCTCCTGGCCAGCCAGGGCGAGATCGAGGAGGCCGAGCGGCTCTACCAGGCGGCGCTTC
>DASUSF010000236.1:0-2591 GCA_036375275.1 Geminicoccaceae bacterium
GGCGGCGCCGGCCGGCAGATGTTCCCCAATTGTTCTTTATTCGGCATCCCCCCTACCTGCGAGTCCCGCTTCGGCGGTGCGGTATGATCAACACCTGGATATGGGATCATCATCATGGAGAATTGATGGAGCCCGAGGTTATCGTGGCCGTGCCCGCTCGGGTCGCCCTCGACCTCTGACGTGCCCGGTCCCGCGCGACCCCTCACGACCGCGAACGCAACCCTGCCGGCCGCGGGCGGAGGTTCACGAAGAATTCACCGTTTCCTATGTCAATCGCGTGCCAGCCGGGGCAGGATCGTCCCGGCGTTGCTGCAATGCGCATGACGATGTACGAAAGCACCCTCACCGAGCCCGCGCCGCGTCCCACCACCACCGCCGTCGACCGGATGGTGGAGCCGCTCGACGCGGTCGAGCTCTACAACCCCGAAGGCGCGGCCCCGGTGGTCGTGATCTGCGACCATGCCGGGCGGTGGATCCCCGGCTGGCTGGGCGACCTCGGCCTCAGCGAGCGTGAGCGGGCGCGCCACATCGGGTGGGACATCGGGGCGGCGGACATGACCCGGGTGATCGCGGATCGGCTCGACGCGCCGGCGGTCCTGTGCCACGTTTCGCGGCTGGTGATCGACCCCAACCGACGTCCGGGCGAGCCGACGTCGATCCCGAAGGTCAGCGACGGGACCGTGATTCCCGGCAATCAGCATGTCGGTTTCGCCGAGCGTCGCCGCCGCTTCCGGCTGGCGTTCGTGCCCTACCACCGGGCGCTCGCCCGGGAGGTCGCCCGGGCGCGGGGTCGCACGCGCCACCCGGCGGTGATCTCGGTGCACAGCTGCACCGACGTCATGGGCGGTATGTGGCGTCCGTGGCACGTCGGCGTGCTGTGGAACCGGGACGAGCGGCTCGCCCGGCCGGTGCTCGAGCACCTGCGCACCGATCCCGCGCTCACGGTCGGCGCCAACCAGCCCTACTCCGGGCGGATCCACAACGGCTACTCGGTCCCCTTCCACGCCGAGCGCAACCGGCTGCCGCACGTCAGCTTCGAGGTCCGCCAGGATCTGATCGCGACCCGGCCGCGCGCGCAGGCCTGGGGCGAGCGGCTGGCGTCGGCGCTCGAGGCGCCTCTCGCCGCCCGCGAGCTGTACCGGGCGTTCGAAGGAATGGATGATGCCGCTCACCCCGCCGACGCTGACGCTCGGGCTTGAGGAGGAGTATCTCCTCGTCGACCCGGTGAGCCGCGACCTGGTCGCGACCCAGCCCGAAACCTTCATGGCGCGCTGCCAGGAGCGCCTCGGCGGTCGGGTCACCCACGAGTTCCTGCAGGCGCAGGTCGAGGTCGGCACCCCGGTCTGCGCCTCGGTCGCGGAAGTCCGCCGTGAGCTCGCGGGCCTGCGCGGCGCGGTCGCCGAGGTCGCGCGCGAGCATGGCATGGCGATGATCGCCGCCTCGACCCATCCCTTCGCCAACTGGCGCCACCAGAAGAAGGTCGAGAAGGAGCGCTACATCGTCCTCTCGCGCGACATGCAGACCCTGTCCGACCGGCTGGTGATCTGCGGCATGCACATCCACGCCGGGATCGAGGACGAGGAGCTCAGGATCGACCTGATGAACCAGGTCGGCTATTTCCTGCCGCACCTGCTCGCGCTCTCGACCAGCTCGCCGTTCTGGGAGGGCCGCGCGACCGGACTCAAGGCGTACCGGCCGACGATTTTCGGCGACCTGCCGCGGAGCGGCCTGCCCGAGACCTTCGACAGCGCGGAAGAGTACCACCTGTTCATCCGCCAGCTCGCCGACACCGGCTTGTGCGACGACGCCACCAAGATCTGGTGGGACATCCGTCCGAGCGCCCGCTATCCGACCCTGGAGCTCCGGGTCTGCGACGTCTGCACCCGGCTCGACGACGCGATCTCGATCGCCGCCCTCTATCAGGCGATCCTCGCGACCCTCTACCGTCTCCGGGCTGCGAACCAGACCTGGCGCCGGTACCGGATGACCCTCCTCGAGGAGAACAAGTGGCTCGCCCAGCGGAACGGCGTCCGCGGCCGCCTCGCCGACTACGGCGCGGCCTGCACCAAGCCGTTCCCGGACCTTCTCGAGGAGATCATCGAGATCGTGGCCGACCAGGCCGAGCGGATGAACTGTCAGGCCGAGGTCGAGGCGGCGCGCTCGATCATCGAGCGGGGCACCAGCGCCGACCAGCAGCTCGCCGTCTTCGCCAAGGCCCGGGCCGACGGCGCCGACGAAAGCGAGGCGACCAAGGCGGTGGTCGACTGGCTGATCCAGGAGACCGTGGCCGGTCTCGAGGTCGAGCCGATGACGCCGCCGGAACCGGCCCGCACCGCCGGCAGCTGAGGGGAGCGGCGGGTCGCGCCGGGATCGGTTGCCCGAACGGGCCGCCGCGCGCCGCCCGCAGGGCATATCTCTTTACCCGTTGTTAAGGAAGTTCGCCGAAGCTTCGCGCTCCGCCGGTGATGGAGCGACGCAGATGGCGACAGGAACCGACCGCGGCAGCACCCTGCCGGAGGATGTGGTGGCGGGTGGTGGCACCCGGGGCGGCGACTTCTCATCGCGTCATCTCGCTTCCGTGCGGGTCTGCC
>DASUSF010000237.1:0-6096 GCA_036375275.1 Geminicoccaceae bacterium
CGATCACCTGGAGGTCTGGCTCGACGGCGGCCACAACCCGGCCGCTGGCAGGGTGCTGGCCGAGAGCCTCGCCGACGACCCGCGGGACCTCCATCTCGTGGTCGGGATGCTCAGGACCAAGGACGCGCAGGGGTTCATCGCCCCGCTCGGCCGGATCGCGTCCTCGCTGACCGCAGTGCCGGTGCCGGACGAGCCGGCGAGCCGGCCCGCCGCCGAGATCGCGCGCGAAGCCCGTCGCCTCGGACTGAACGCCTCGGTCGCGCCCGACGTCGGCGCGGCGCTCCGGGCGATCGGCGCCCGGGCCGCCCCCGGCGCGCGGGTCCTGATCTGCGGCTCGCTCTACCTCGCGGGCGCGGTGCTCAGGGAAAACGTCGTCTGAACCGGAAGGGCAGGAGAGGTCGATGATCGCTCGGATGGTCCGCGGGCTCGGGTTGCTCGCCGCGCTCGCCGCTGCGGCCGCAGCGACGGCCGCCGCGCCGGTCGACGAGGGCCCGGACCAGCTCTGGCTCAAGGGACGGCTCCTGGTCGCGACCGGCGAGCTGGAGGATCCCAACTTCCAGAAGAGCGTGGTCTATCTGATCCAGCACAGCGCCGAGGGGGCGATGGGCCTGATCGTCAACCGGCGCGTGGCGGTCGGGCCGCTGAACCGCCTGCTCGAAGGACTGGGCCACGACGTCCGCGGCCCCGACGCCCGCGAGATCGCCCTGTACGACGGCGGGCCGGTGTCGCGCGGGCGGGCTCTGCTCCTGCACAGCGACGACTACGAGAGCGCGGATACCGTGCGGCTCGGCGACGGGCTCGCGCTGACCGTGCCGGACGCGGCGCTCGACGACATCGCGGCGGGGAAGGGGCCGGGCTCCAGCCTGCTGGTGCTCGGCCACGCCGGGTGGGCGCCGGGCCAGCTCGAGCAGGAGATCGCCCAGGGCGCCTGGTACGTCGTCGATTCGGATCCGTCCCTGGTCCTCGACCCCGACGTCGCGCCGAAATGGCAGCGCGCGCTCGCCCGGCGCGGCGAGGATCTCTGAGCGCAGGGCGTCCAAGCGCCAGGACCGCTCGGCAAGCCGCCGGGCCCGACCGTCCTCAGCCGGTGCCAGCGTCCTCCGGATCGCGCGCCGGCGGCTCGGCCGGTTGCTCCGCGGCGTCCGGCGCGTCCACCTTGTCCGCCTTCTTGGCGGCCTTGGCCTCGGCGCGAGCGGCCTTCTTCGCGGACTTGATGCGTTCGCGCTCGTGGCGCTCGAAGCGGTAATTGGGTTTCCGGGCCATGATCCTCCTTGAGATCGCACGATCGGCCTGTCGATGTTGCCCCGAAGGTACCGGAGCCGGGGGCGGGAGTCGAACCTCGCGCCAGTCCGTCCTTCGCCAGAAGGGCCGCGGGGCAGCGGGTCGCCGTCAGAGCGCGTCCGGGCGCACCCACCGGCCCTCGGCGGCCGAGAGCTGGATCGCCTCGATCACCTGCGCGATCTCGAGGCCGGCCCGGAAGTCCGGGTCGATCGGGGTCCCGTCCCGGATGCCGTCGAGCAGCGCCTTGACCTCGATCGTCTTCAGGTCGTTGAAGCCGAGCCCGTGGCCCGGCGCCGGGCAGAAGCAGGCGTAGTGCGGATGGTCGGGGCCCATCAGGATGGTCTTGAAGCCGTGGAGCCGGCGGGGCCCGCCGCCCTGGAACAGACGTATCTCGTTCATCCGCTCCTGATCGAACAGGATCGCGCCCCGGGTCCCGGTGATCTCGAACGTCAGGCCCATCTTCCGGCCCTGGGCGAGCCAGCTCGTCTCGAGGGTGCCGCTGGCGCCGTTCTCGAACCGGAGCAGCGCCTGCGCCTGGTCGTCGACGTCGACCGGCAGCCGGCGCCCCGGCTCCCGGGGGTCGGGGCGCTCGGCGATGACCGTCTGGGTGGCCCCCATCACCTCCTCGATCCCGCCGACCAGGTGACGGGCCAGCGAGACGACGTGCGAGCCCATGTCGCCGAGCGCACCACCCCCGGCGGTCGCGCGGGTGAGACGCCATGTCCGCGGCGCCGCGGGATCGGCCAGAAAATCCTCGAAGTGGGCGCCGCGGAAGTGGATCACGTCACCGATCCCGCCGCTTCGGATCACCTCGCGCGCGAGGCCGACGGCGGGGCTCCGGAGGTAGTTGTAGCCGACCAGGGTCTTCACCCCGGCCCGCTCCGCCGCCTCCGCCATGGTGCGCGCGCCGGCCGCGTCGAGGGCCAGCGGCTTCTCGCAGTAGACGTGCTTGCCGACCGCCATCGCGGCGAGCGCCATCTCCTGGTGCAGGAAATTCGGCGTCGTGATCGCGACGATCAGGACGTCCGGGTCCTCGATCAGGTCCTCGAACCGGGTGCTCCAGCGCTCGAAGTCGAAGGCGCGGGCGAAGGCTTCGGTGACCGCCGGATCGACGTCGACCAGGCGGCGGAGCCGGACCCGGAGGGTGTCCGGGAAGGTCGCGCGCACCGCCTGGAAGGCGAGGGCGTGACACTTCCCCATGAAGCCCGTGCCGACCAGGCCGACGCCGGTTCGCTGGTCCATCATCCGCTCCCGCAGCCGTGCCCCGCATGCTCCGCAGCGGAACGAAGCCCGCCCTCGCGTCGCCGGTCCGGCACGGCGCGCCGCCACCCGCAGGGGCCGTCGATCGTCGTTCTTGGCATCGACCTTCCGGAGGGCTAACCGTAGATCAGAGGCAACCAAGGATCAGGGAGTAGCGGCGTGAAGAACCGTCTCGTCAAGGCCGCCGTCGCGGCTGCCGCGCTGGGCTTCGCCGGCGGCGCGTTCGCTCAGGACGACATGCGGATCGTCGTGGTGACCCACGGCCAGGCCTCGGACCCGTTCTGGTCGGTGGTCAAGAACGGGGTCGATCAGGCGGCCGAGGATCTCGGCGTCACGGTGGAGTACCGGGCCCCGAACACCTTCAACATGATCGAGATGAGCCAGCTGATCGAGGCCGCGGTGGCGTCGCAGCCGGATGGCCTCGTGGTCTCGATCCCCGACGCCGCCGCGCTTCGGGACGCGATCCAGAACGCGGTCGCCTACGGCATTCCCGTGGTGTCGATGAACTCCGGCTCGGACGTCCGCGAGGAGCTCGGCGTCGCGGTCCACGTCGGCCAGACCGAGTACGAGGCCGGCGAAGGCGGCGGCAAGCGCATGGCGGAGGCCGGCGTCACCGACGCGATCTGCGTCAACCAGGAAGTCGGCAACGTCGCCCTCGACCTCCGCTGCGAGGGCTTCCAGGCCGGCCTCGGCGAAGATGCCAACGTCGAGGTGATCTCGGTCAGCATGGACCCGACCGAGATCCGGAACGCGGTCGCGGCCGCGCTCAACAACAACCCCGACCTCGGCGGCGTGCTGACCCTGGGTCCGGTCGCGGCGGACCCGGCCATGCAGGCGCTCGAGCAGGCCGGCAGGCTCGGCGAGATCCAGTTCGGCACCTTCGACCTCTCGCCGGACGTCCTGCAGGCGATCGCGGACGGCAAGATGAGCTTCGCGATCGACCAGCAGCAGTTCATGCAGGGCTATCTGCCGATCGTGATCCTCGACCTGCACAACCGCTACGGCCTGATGCCGGCCGGCACGGTGATGACCGGCCCCGGCTTCGTCACCCAGGAGAACGCCGAGCAGGTGATCGAGCTGAGCAAGCAGGGGATCCGTTAGCCGCCGGCGGAGGCGGAGTTCCGCTCCGCTTCCGCAGCATCTCGAAAGGCGCCGGCCGCGACGCCGGCCGCCGGCGGGTGGAGACGAACGATGGCAACCCAGGCAGCGCGCGCCGACGAGCGCATCGCACAGCAGCCCTGGTTCCGGAAGGCGATGGGGCGTCCGGAGCTCGGCGCGGTCGCGGGCGCGATCCTGGTGTTCCTGTTCTTCGCGATCGCGGCCGGCGGCACCGGCATGTTCTCGGCGCTCGGCATCGTCAACTTCCTGGAAGTGTCGGCGCAGCTCGGGATCATCGCGGTCGCGGCCTGCATGCTGATGATCGCGGGCGAGTTCGACCTCTCGATCGGCTCGATGATCGGCGCCGCCGGGGTGATCATCGCGATCCCGGCCGTGACCTGGGGCTGGCCGCTCTGGCTCTGCATCCTGCTCGCGTTCGCGGTCGCCTGCCTGGTCGGCTACGTCAACGGCCTGATCGTGATCCGGACGGGGCTGCCGTCGTTCATCGTGACCCTCGCCGGCCTGTTCATCCTCCGCGGCCTGACCATCGGCTTCACCCGCCTGATCACCGGGCGCACCCAGGTCTCGGGCCTCTCGCCCGCGATCGAGGCCGACTGGCTGGCGCCGCTGTTCGCCGGCGAGGTCGGCTACCCGCTCTTCAAGGCCATGGCCGGCGCCGGCCTCATCATCGCCCGGCCCGACGGCGAGCCGCTCGTCTCCGGCATCCCGATGTCGATCGTCTGGTGGCTGGTGCTGACCGCGGTGTGCGCCTGGATCCTGCTCCGGACCCGGGTCGGCAACTGGATCTTCGCGTCCGGCGGCGATCCGGTCGCGGCCCGGAACGTCGGCGTGCCGGTCACCCGGGTGAAGATCTCGCTGTTCATGTTCACCGCCTGCGCGGCGACCCTCTATGCCTGCGTCCAGGTGGTCGACCAGGGCTCGGCCGACGTGCTGCGCGGCAGCCTCAAGGAGTTCGAGGCGATCATCGCCGCCGTGATCGGCGGCACGCTCCTGACCGGCGGCTACGGCAGCGTGATCGGCGCCTCGTTCGGGGCGCTGATCTTCGGCACGGTGCAGATGGGGATCTTCTACACCGGCGTGAACACCGACTGGTTCAAGGTCTTTCTCGGGGTCATGCTGCTGATCGCGGTGATCTTCAACAACTACATCCGCCGCAAGGCGACCAGCTCGCGCTAGGTTCGGAGCCTGCTCCAGGGGAGGCGGTGATGGCGAATGGCAACGGCAACCGCGGCGCGCCGCTGATCGATGTCGACGACATCTCGAAGCACTTCGGCTCGGTGATCGCGCTGTCCGGCGTCTCGATGAAGGTCAACGCCGGCGAGGTGATGTGCCTGCTGGGCGACAACGGCGCCGGCAAGTCGACGCTGATCAAGACCCTCTCGGGCGTCCACAAGCCGTCCGCCGGCGAGATCCGGGTCGAAGGCCGGAGGGTCGACTTCGACAGCCCGCGCGACGCCCTCGATGCCGGGATCGCGACGGTCTACCAGGACCTCGCGATGATCCCGCTGATGAGCATCACCCGGAACTTCTTCATGGGCCGCGAGCCGGTCACGGGGTTCGGACCGTTCCGGCGGTTCGACGTCGCATCGGCGGACCGGGTCGCCAAGGAGGAGATGCACAAGATCGGGATCGACGTCCGGGATCCCGGCCAGGCGGTCGGCACGCTCTCGGGCGGCGAGCGGCAGTGCGTCGCGATCGCCCGCGCGGTCTACTTCGGCGCCAAGGTCCTGATCCTCGACGAGCCGACCTCGGCGCTCGGGGTCAAGCAGGCGTCGATGGTGCTCCGCTACATCGCCCAGGCCCGGGCCCGAAACCTCGGCGTGATCTTCATCACCCACAACGTTCACCACGCCTTTCCGGTCGGCGACGCCTTCACCATGCTCAACCGCGGCCGCACCCTCGGGACCTTCCGCAAGGAGGAGACCACGCGGGAGGAGATCCTGGAGATGATGTCTGGCGGCAAGGAGCTCGCCGACCTGGATGCGGAGCTCGCCGAGTTCGCCCGCGCCGACGACAGCCCGAGAGCCAGGGCGCAGGCCAGCCCCGCCGCATCCTAGGGCAGTGGCGCACTCCCGGACCCAGTCGTCATCGCCGGGCTCGCCCCGGCGATCCAGGGCGGCAGAGCGCCATGCGCCGGCGGCAGCGAACTCTGGATGCCGGATCGAGTCCGGGCATGACGGGAGCACGGAATCCTTCTCTGTGTCCGGGCGCCGGGCCACGCGGCGGACGATCCGCCGGTCTCCTATCTGAACAGGGCGTCGGTCTCGCCGCGCATCGCCCGCAGGCTGGTCTGGACGCGGGTCACGATCCCGGACAGCGCCGTCTCGGCGGCCCGTTCGCGCCCGGGATTGGCGTCCAGGACCCGCTGCCTCTCGTCGCCGTAGACCTTGAGCACCGCCTGCTCGTGACACGCGAACTGCGCGTCGAAGGACTTCC
>DASUSF010000238.1:0-7527 GCA_036375275.1 Geminicoccaceae bacterium
AATGAATCGTTAGCAGGGTCGCCGCGCTCCAAGCCTCGTCCGGCAGGCCACCCTCAGCTCCGGACGCGGCAGCCGGCTGATCCACGGGAGCGCGCGTTCGCGGAGTCGCACCGGAAGCAGCGCGCGGCCGCGAGAGGGCCCCACCACCTGCCGCCGGCGGACCTCCCGGGCGCGCATCCGGCCGCTTTCTGCTACCAAGGCACAGGCACACCACGGAGATGCGAGGATGAAGATCGGCATCGTCGGCGCCGGCGGCGTCGGAGGCTTCCTTGGCGCGCGGCTCGCCGCCGCGGGCGTCGAGGTGAGTATCCTGGGGCGGGGCGCGCATCTCGCCGCGATCCGGGCGCACGGTCTCCGACTCGAGAGCCCGAGCGGGGACCTCGTGGTGCAGCCGGCCGCGGCGAGCGACCGGGCGTCCGAGATCGGGCCGGTGGACGTCGTGCTGTGCGCCGTGAAGTTGTACGACCTCGAGGCGGCGGCGCGCGCGCTGGGGCCGATGCTCGGTGGGACGACCGGCGTGGTGACGCTGCAGAACGGCGTCGAGGCGGCGGAGAGCGTCGCCCGCGTGGTCGGGCGCCAGCACGTGCTGGGCGGGGTGGCGCAGATCGCCGCGGTGGTCGGCGAGCCGGGGCTGATCCGGCAGACCGGCACGATGGCGCGGTTCAGCGTCGGCGAGCTCGACGGGACCCGCTCGGAGCGTCTCGAGGCCCTCGGCGAGGCGCTCACCTCGGCGAAGGTCGAGCACGAGCTGTCGACCGACATCCGCCGCGCGATCTGGGCCAAGATGGTGTTCCTCGCGGGCTTCAGCGGCATGACCGCCCTGGTCCGCCTGCCGATCGGGCCGATCCGGGAGGATCCGGAGACCCGGGCGATGCTCCGCGCGTCGTTCGACGAGGCGCTGGCAGTCGCGGCGGCGGAGGGAGTCGACTTCGGACCGGGCGCGGCCGACGAGCGACTCCGGATGGTCGACCGCCTGCCCGCCGAGATGCGCTCCTCGCTGCTCGACGATCTCGAGCGCGGGCGCCGGCTCGAGCTACCCTGGCTGAGCGGCGCGATCGCTCGCCTGGGGCGGCGCCACGGGATCGCCACGCCGATCCACGACATGATCACGACGGCGCTCAAGCTGCATGTCGACGGACGGTTGTAGCGCGTTGCCCCGATGCCCAATCTATCTGGTGCGGCATGGCGAGACCACCTGGAACCGGGAGGGCCGGATGCAGGGGCAGCTCGACGCCCCGCTCACCGCGCGCGGGCTCGCGCAGGCACGGGGCGCCGGCCGCCTGCTTCGTCGGCTGCTTTCACCGGACGCGGCGCGGATGATCATGAGCCCGCTCGGGCGGGCGCGCCGCTCGGCGGACCTGATCCTGGAATCGCTTGCCGAGCGGGTGCCCGACATCCGGACGGACGCCCGGCTGAAGGAGATCAGCTGGGGCGCGTTCGAGGGCATGACTTCGGCCGAGATCGCCGTCGCCGCGCCCGATCTCTGGCGGGGCGGCGCCTTGGAGCGCTGGTCCGTACCACCGCCCGGCGGCGAGAGCTTCCGGATGCTGAGCGAGCGGGTGCGGCCGGTCCTGGAGGAGCTGCTGCAGGACGACCATGGGCCGGTCGTCGTGGTGGCGCACGGCGGGGTCCGGCGGGCGTTGCGCGGCCTGTACGGCGGGCTGGAGCCGGCCGCAGTGCTCGCCCTCGAGGAGCCGCACGATGTGATCATCCGGCTGCAGGCCGGCGCCGCGACCGTCTTCACCATCGAGGAGAACCGATGAGCGACGCCCCGATCGCGACCACGCCCGTGCGAATCGACCTGGACGGCGAGCAGGTCGACGGCCTGTTCCGCCGGCCCCCCGAGCCACGGGCGCTCCTGGTCTTCGCCCATGGCGCCGGATCGGACATGCGCCACGCGTTCATGGAGGCGATGAGCGAGGCGCTGGCCGGGGTCGGACTTGCCACGCTGCGCTACCAGTTCCCGTTCGCCCAGCGCGGCAGCCGCCGGCCGGACCCCCGCCCGGTCCTGCTTGAGACCGTCCGCGCGGCGGTGCTCCACGGCCGCCGCCTCGCGCCCGAGCTGCCGCTCCTCGCGGGTGGCAAGTCCATGGGTGGGCGGATGACCTCGCTCGCCGAAGCAGAAGAGCAGACCAGCCGCGTCCGGGGCATCGTCTTCTTCGGCTTTCCGCTGCACCCGGCCGGGCGGCCGGGGATAGCCCGGGCCGAGCATCTGCTCCTGATCGACCCGCCCATGCTGTTCCTGCAGGGTGGCCGCGACCGCCTCGCCGAGACCCCGCTCGTCGACGAGGTGATGGCCGGGCTCGGCCGCGGCGCCACTCTCCACCGCGTGCCGGCGGCGGATCACGGCTTCCACGTGCCGAAGAGCAGCGGGCGCACCGACCAGGACGTGATCGAGGAGCTCGCCCGCACGGTCGCCACGTGGGCTGCGCCGCTGCTCTGAGCGCCGTCGGGGTCAGCGTCCGCCCGCGGCCTCGACGATCGTGCCGGTGACGAAGCTCGCGGCGTCGGAGAGCAGCCAGAGCACCGCTTCGGCGACCTCGTCCGGCGTCCCGACCCGCCGAAGCGGGGTCTCGGCGACAATGGCGGGGTAGCGCTCGCGGCCGCCGAGGGGCTCGTGGATCTCGGTGTCGATCACGCCCGGAGCGACCGCGTTGACCCGGATGCCGTCCGGCCCGATCTCCTTGGCGAGCCCTATCGTGAAGCTGTCGATCGCGCCCTTCGAGGCGGCGTAATGGACCCAGACGTTCGGGTTGCCGAGCCGCGCCGCGATCGAGGACAGGTTGACGATGGCGCCGCCCGAGCCGCCGTGCCGGGTCGACATCCGGCGGACCGCTTCACGCGCGCAGAGGAAGCTGCCGATCACGTTGAGGTCGAAGACCTGGCGGAGCGTGGCGTGCGTGATGTCCTCGACCCGGCACACCGGCCCGACCACGCCAGCGTTGTTGACCAGCGCCGTCAGTCGCCCGAGCTCCCGGTCGACCGTCTCGAAGACCCGCCGGACGTCGTCCTCCCGGCTGACGTCGCCCTGCACGATGCAGGCCTGCTGGCCGACGTCCTGGACATCGGCCGCGACCGCCTCCGCGGCGCCGCGCGCGGTCCGGTAGTTGATCGCGACGTCGAAGCCCCGCCCCGCCGCCATCCGCGCGATCGCGGCGCCGATGCCGCGCGACCCGCCGGTGACCAGGAGCGTCCCGTTCATGCCCGGCCCCCCTCGCGATCGAGCGCCGCGCGCTCGTTCCGGAGCGTCTCGAGGAGCGCGATCAGCAAGGTGTCGCGCTCCCCGACCAGGCGCTCGAGCGGGGCCGGCCGGCTCGCCTCGAACTGAGCGACCAGCCGGTCGACCGCGTCCGGCGTGAGCTTCGGGTCGCCGAGTGTCGCCCACCAGCTCTGGATGTTCGGCCCGATGTGCTCGAGCAGATGGCGCATGCCCCCGTCTCCGCCGGCCAGGTGGTGGATCATGTGCGGCCCCCAGAGCGCCCAGCGGAGCCCGGGCCCGGCCGAGATCGCGAGGTCGATGTCGCGGATGTCCGCGACCTCCTCGAGGGCCAGGTGGATCGCCTCGCGGTACAGCGCCGCCTGCATCCGGTTGGTCACGTGGCCCGGGACCTCCTTCCTGACCCGGATCGGCTGCTTGTTCATCCGGAGATAGAAGGCGTACGCCCAGTCGATCGCATCCGGGTCGGTCGCGGGGCTGCCGACCACCTCGACCAGCGGGATCAGGTGCGGCGGGTTGAACGGGTGCCCGACCAGGTACCGCTCCGGCCCCGCCCGGTCCACCTGCAGCTCGCTCGGCATGAAGCCCGAGGTGCTCGACGCGACGATCGTTTCGGGCGCGAGCCCCGCCTCCATGCGGGCGAGGAGCTCGCGCTTGGTGGCGAGGTTCTCGGGGCCGCTCTCCTGGACGAACCCGGCCCCCTCGACCGCGCGCGCCGGGTCGTCAAACACCTCGATGCGGTCGGGATCGGCGCCTTCGCCGAGGCCGAGACGATCGAGCGCCGGCCAGGCTCGGGCGACGAACCGCCGGACGAAGGCTTCGGCGTCCGGCCGCGGGTCGTGCACCGCGACCTCGAGCCCCTGGGCCAGGAAGGTCGCGGCCCAGCTCGCCCCGATGGTGCCGGCGCCGAGCGCGGCGACCCGCGTGACGGACGCGGGCGCGGGCCGGTTCACCGGAGGTACTCGACGTTGCCGTCGACTCCGATGACCTGCCCGGAGACCAAGCGCCCGGCGTCGGAGCACAGGTAGAGGATCATGTTCGCGATGTCCTCGGGCGGGATCAGGCGACGCATCGACGCGGTCCGGGTGTACTCCGCCCGCATCTCCTCGACCGACACGCCCTGGGCCTTGGCCTTGGCCGCGATCACGCGCTCGATCCGCTCCCCCTCGACCGCGCCCGGGCACATCGCGTTGACCCGGATCTGGTCCGGCCCGAGCTCGATCGCGAGCGCCTTGGTGAGCCCGACCACCGCCCACTTGGCGGCGCAGTAGGGCGAGCGGAGCGCGAACCCGAACCGCCCCGCTGCCGACGACAGGTTGACGATCGCGCCGCCGCCCGCCGCCCGGATCAGCGGCACCGCCCGCCTCAGGCAGAGGTACTGGCCGGTGACGTTGACCTCCATGGTGGCCCGCCAGTCCTCGAGCGTGACCTCCTCGATCGGCGCGGTCGGGCCGGCGATCCCGGCGTTGTTGACCAGGACGTCGAGGCCGCCGAGCTCGCGCTCCGCCAGCTCGAACAGCTGATCGACGTCCTCAGGACGCGAAACATCCGCTTTTTCAACAAATACTTGCGGATGATCGTTCCTGATCCGCTCGAGCCCTTGCGCATCGACGTCGCAGGTGACCACCCGCGCGCCCGCCGCGACGAAGGTGTCGAGCGTGACCCGTCCGATGCCGGCCCCGCCCGCCGTCAGCACGACGCGCTTGCCGTCGAGCCTCAGATCCATTGCCTGCCTCCCCGTCTCCCGGCGGTCATTCTGCGGGGCGGAGGCAGGGTGTCAATCCGGCCGGCGTCGGCAGCTGGCCGATCCCGAGGGCCGGCAGCCGTTGCGTTGACCTGGATCAATGCCGGTGGGCGGCCGCCCCTCTACCCGCTCCAGCGGTATCCTTCCGGCCCGACCATGGAGACACGGATGCCGAGGTTCCGCCCCTGGCCGCTGGCGGCCGCCCTGTCTGGCGCGCTTTCCGCCACCCCGGCCGCAGCCGACTGGCAGGAAGATCTGGCTGCGCAGATGCGCTGGGACCACGACTGCGCCGTCACCTTCTTCTCGAACGTGATCGAGCGCGACGTCGACGGCGAGCCGGTGGTGATCGCCAAGGCCCACTGCGAGGACGGCCGGGTGTTCGACGCGATCCAGCGGAACGCCTTCGAGGATTTCGAGGTCAACGAGTGCACGCCGGTCGAGCAGGCGTGCTGAAGCTTGGCGCCACGCGCCGGACCGGCCCGATCAGGCGCGCCGCAGCCTTGGAATCTTCTAGAGCGGATCCCGATATGACGGAACCGTCTGCACGCGGTCCGAATCGGGTGAAGCCGCTCTGATCCACCGAGATAGAGCGATTTTCTTCCGATGAGCGGAAGGACGTCGCGGTTCGCTGCGGTTCCTCTCGTCGGAAGTTGCCCTAGTGCGCGATCAGCACCGGCAGCGCGGCGTGCGCGAGGACATGGCGGGTCACGCCGCCGAGCACCATCTCGCGGAACCGGCTCCGGCTGTAGCCGCCCAGCACCAGGAGATCCGCGCCGGCCTCCGCAGCGCGCGCGAGGATCGCGGCGCCGACCGGCTCACCGGACGAGCGGAGCGCGTGCCGCTCGGCCGGCACCCCGTGCTGCGCGAGGTAGGCGGCGAGATCGGCGCTCTGCTCGAAGCGGGTCTTCGCGGTGTCCGCGGTCAGGATGTGGGCCGTGCTCGACGCCTCGAGGAACGGCATGGCGGCCGCCACCGCGCGGGCGGCCTCCAGCCCGCCGTTCCAGGCGACGGCGACGGTATGGCCGATGCTGCCGGACCAGACCGGCGGCACCACGAGCAGCGGGCGTCCGCCGCCGAGCAGCGTCGCCTCGACGACGTGGCGCTCGGCGTCGTCGGGCTCCAGCGGCCGGGCGAAGACCACGAGGTCGGAGAGGCGGGCGGCATGCATGACGATCTCGCTCCGGTCGCCGGTCGCCTCGAGCCAGCGGACGGTGCGCGCCCCCCCTGCCCGCTCCTCGCCGACGGAATAGCCTCCCGCGTGGCACGCGCTCTCGAGCATCCGCCGGGCGATTCCCCGCTGCCGGTCCATCTCCTCGCGCGCAGCATCGGTGAGCTGCTGGATCACCGCCGGCGACACGCCCTCGCCGATGAAGGGGACGACGTCGCTCGGATCGACCCGGCAGAACAGGGCGTCGATCGCGGCCTCGAAGCGGTTGGCGACGGCGAGCGCGGCCTCGATCGCCCGCGCGTCCCCCTCCTGGCCGAACAGTGGTAGCAGGATCGCCCGGTAGCTCATCCGCCTCACCCCCTCGTTCATGGCCGGCCATCGCGGGCTCGGACCCACGGCTTCTCTTCGAGATCTGGCCCGGCCCGCTCGCCTGGCCAGCTTTCGCCGCCAGCGTGCCGCACCGCCTTGATCGAGATCAAGCACCGCCGACGCCTCGACGGGCGCCCCCGGGGGACACATGATCCGCAAGGAACCTGAGGAGGCGGTCCTTGGACGTCGAGCAGGAGCAGCAGGCGGCGCTGGTGACGTTCCTCGGCGATCGCCGGAGCTGGGGCGCGCCGGCGGTCGAGCAGGTGCAGACCCACGCCGCCCGGATCTTCCTGGTCGGCGACCGCGCCTACAAGCTGAAGCGGGCGGTCCGCTACAGCTTCCTCGACTTCAGCACGCCCGAGCGGCGGCGCGACGCCCTGCAGGCGGAGCTCCGGCTGAACCGGAGGACCGCGCCGATGCTCTACCGGCACGTTCTGCCGGTGACCCGCCGGCAGGATGGCGGGTTCGAGATCGACGGCCGGGGTGAGCCGGTCGACTGGCTGCTCGAGATGAGGCGCTTCGACCAGGCGGCGGGGCTCGACCGGATCGCGGCGGCGGGGCCGCTCGACGGCCGCCTGGTCGACGAGCTCGCCGAAGCGGTCGTCGAGCTCCACGAGCAGGCCGAGGTCGACCGCACCAGCGATGGCCACCGCGCGATGGCCGAGGTTATCGGCGGCAACGCTTCCGACCTGGCGGGCCTCGCGGGCTGCCATTTCCCGGTCGCCCCGGTCCGGCGCCTGAACGAAGCGACGGCTGCGGAGCTGGCACGCCGCCGGCCGCTGCTCGAGGCGCGCGGGCGCGCGGGCCGGATCCGCCACGGCCACGGCGACCTGCACCTCGCCAACATCGTCGTCCTGGACGGCCGGCCGGTCCTGTTCGACTGCCTGGAGTTCGACCCGGCGCTCGCCCGCACCGACGTGCTCTACGACCTCGCCTTCCTGATCATGGACCTGCTTCATCGGGGTCAGCGCCATCCGGCGCAGCGGCTGCTCAGCGTCTACCTCGAGCGGACCGAGGACGACGCGGGGA
>DASUSF010000239.1:0-3014 GCA_036375275.1 Geminicoccaceae bacterium
GATCTTGGTCGGCAGCGGGTCAGGTTCGTACGTAGATCCATAGCGGGACGTGGCCGAGGTTCTCTAGCATAGCCCAAGCGGCGCTCTCGCTGCTGGCGCTGTGGTTAATGGTCCGTCAGCCTCCGGTGCGCTAGCTTCGGCGTGATCGTGGCAACGGGGGCAGGACCATGCCGCTCAGCGCGCCGGAGCTGTTCGCCCAGCTCGAGAGGGTGTCCATCGGCCCGGCGGGCGCGGCGCTCGACTTCGCGACCCGCCTCGCCCGCGAGAACGGCTGGAGTCCGGCGTTCGCGGCGCGCGTGATCGGCGAGTACCGGCGCTACCTCTACCTCACCCAGGTGTCGGCCCGGCCGGTCACGCCATCGGACGACGTCGACCAGGCCTGGCACCTGCACCTGACCTACACCCGCTCGTACTGGGACGGGCTGTGCGGCGAGATCCTCGCCCGGCCCCTGCACCACGAGCCGACCAGGGGCGGGCCGGACGAGCGTCGCCGCTTCCACCGGCAGTACCGGGCGACCCTCGACCTCTACGAGCGGGAGTTCGACCGGCCGCCGCCCGCCGACATCTGGCCGGACGCAGGCCGCCGCTTCGCCGGTCGCCAGGTCCGGATCGACCGGGACACGGTCTGGACGGTCGAGAAGGCGGCCGTCCGGCGCGTCGCCGGGCTCACGCTCGGCGGCGGCGCGCTCGCCTTCGCGCTTGCCGCCTGCGCTGACCTCGCGTCCGGTCTCGGCTCGCTCGGCTTCGCCGAGAAGCTCGGCCTGACCGTCATCCTCATCCTCGTCGCCTGGAGCGTGATCCGCCGCCATCTGATCCGCGCCGAAGCGCGCCGCCGGGACCGGCGCGAGCACGGTGGAGCGAGCGGCGGGTGCGGCGCCAGCGGGTGCTCCGACGGCGGCGACAGCGGCTGCGGGGGCGGCGGCTGCGACTGACCCGAGTTTGCGGTCGGTGGTGAACGGCTTGGAATCGGGAGGAGATTTCAAAAGCTTAGCAGGGGTGGTCGGAAGGCGTGTGCCTACCGGCCGGAGCGTTATCGGCCGGATCAGCCGACCGCTAGCCCGGATTTCTCACGGGCGGTAGCGAGGGAGCGGCCTGCAGGGTCGGCCCGGCGGCGACCGTGTGGACGCGAGCTCTGGTCGTCGAGGAGGGCCGGCGGAGCTGGGTTGCGGACGCGACGATGGGCGCTGGGCCCGCCGGTGGTGGGCGCTATGCTGATCGTTCAGAAGGCGGTGGCGCGTTGCAGGTAGAGGAAGGCCATGTGGAATTCGTCCTGGTAGGGGCAGGCCGACGCCATGGCGACCTTGATCCGCCGCACGCTCTGCCGGACCTGGGCGCCGATCTTGAGGAGCTTCAGGCGGATCGTGCCACAGGTGGCAGAGGCGAACTGGGTGTGCCGGAGCCCGATCCTTCTCAGCGCGTCGAGCAGCACGTAGGCGAAGGACGCGAACCACAGACGGAGTTGGTTGGCCTTCATGGTCGCCGCCGAGGTGCGGTCGGCGAACAGGTCGAGCTGCTGCTCCTTGATCCTGTTCTCGACCTGGCCGCGGGCGCAGTAGACGTCCTCATAGAGGGTGCGGGCATCGATCTCGTCCGCGGAGAGCGAGGTCACGACGAAGCGGGGGTTCGAGCCCTTCGGCAGGTGCTCGGCCTTGGCGACGACGCGCCGCGCGCGGCTCCAGCTCTCGCGGGTGGTCCAGAAGAAGTCCGCAAAGCGACGCACGGGACCGCCCGCGGCCAGGCTCTCCGCCTCGACAGCTGCGAGTTCTTCGCCGATCTGGCCGACCAGGCGCTCATTGCGGGCGAGCCCGAGCACGTAATCGACCTCATGGTCGGTGCACCACGTCATCAAAGCGTCCCGGGCAAAGCCCGAGTCCGCCCGCAGCACGATCTCGACCTTGGGCCAGCGCCCCCGAACCTGGCCGACGATGCGCTCGATCTCCTCGACGGCGCCGGCCGAGGCGTCGATGTTCGAGCGCCGGAGCTTGGCCAGGAGCAGATGGCTGCCGCAGAACACGTACAGCGGCAGGTAGCAGTGGCAATCGTAGTAGCCATGGAAGAAGCGGCCTTCCTGGCGACCGTGCAGCGGGTCGTCGGTGGCGTCGAGGTCGAGGATGATCCGCTTGGGAGCACGCGGGTGCGCGTCGAGAAAGAGCTCGACCAGCAGCCGCTCGATGGCGGCGCCGTCATGCCCGATCTTGTGGTAGCGGCTCGGGGTCAAGGGCGCGTGCTCGAGCCGGTTGAGGGTGCTCTTGCCGGCGAGCGGGGCACAGCCCCTGCGCCTGGCCTGGAGCTTGCCAGCGAGCGTCGCCATGACCGGATCGCGGCGCAGCTGGTCGTGGTCGATCAGGTCCTCGTACCCCAGCGCAACGCCGAACACCCGCTGCGCGACCATGGTCGCGACCGTGTGCTCGATCAGCCTGGGATCCCGCGCATCCGCGAAGCAGGCGGCGAACCGGCTGACCAGTCCGATCGCCCGGTCGGTCGCGCCGAGCAGCAGCGCGCCGGCGTCCGAGGTCGAGTCGCCGCCGTCGAACCCGGCCTCGACCCGCCGCCCTTCGACGGGTGCAAACCCGAACAGATCGCGGCTACACTCTGTCGGCATCGGGGAGCTCCTCAGATCGGCTTCAGGTCATTCAGGCAGAACGACTTTCGCCCATCCAGAGCCCCGATGCACCTACTGCGTGTGAGAAATCCAGGCTAGCGTTCGGATGGGCATCGCGTTCGCCGGCTTTCCGCCTGCAACGACTTCTCCCCGGCTCGCCCTCCCCGCGGGTGCCGAGGCGAGGCCGGCACGCCGGGGCACATGCTGCCGAGCCGGTCCGGGGCCGGGTGGAGGCGGTCGAGGCGATCCTCGGATTCAGAGGCCCCGCGGCAGCGAACGCGCGATCAGCGCGATCAGGAGCATCAGCACGCCCGCCGCGGCGAACACGCTTTCCAGCCCGAACACGCTCAGCAGCGCCGCGAACACGGCGGGCGGCAGGAGCTCCGACATGTCGATGTAGGTGCGGAAGACG
>DASUSF010000240.1:0-8378 GCA_036375275.1 Geminicoccaceae bacterium
TCGCGCCGCATCTCGACGAAGTGCCCGGGGACGATCCGGTCGGCGCGGTCGAGGATGTCGGCGATCGTCTCCCGCCCATGCTCGACCGTGTCGAAGACCAGGTCGGGCGTCCCGGTCATGACCTCCTTCGGGTACTTGATCGCGTCGCCGGCGAGGATCACCCGGCCGTGCGCGTCGTGATCGAAGGCGAGGGCATAGAGGCCGGGGGTGTGGCCGGGCGCCGGAAACGCCTGCACGTCACCGGCGAGGTCGGTCGCGCGGTCGATCACGCGGACCCGGTGCCGCGCGAGCTGGCCCTCGATGCCCCACGGCAGGTGGATGTCGTCCGGGTGGGGCTCGCGGAGGTAATCGAGCTCCTGGCGACTGACGATGATCTCCGCGGCGCTGAACAGGTCGAGGTTCAGGCTGTGGTCCCAGTGCAGGTGGGAGAGGAAGACGCGTGGCACGTGGGCCGGCTCGAGCCCGTGCCGCTTCAGGCCGCGGAGCAGAGCCACGCGGTTGCCGTAGTGGCCGGTGTCGAACAGCAGCGGGCCCGCCTCCGTGCTCAGCAGCACCACGCTCGAGATCCCGAGCGAGCCGTCGCCGTAGGCGAGGTTGTTGCCCTGGATCAGGATGTCGTAGTCGATCATCGCCTGCTCCGCTCAGCGCCGGACGAACGAGCCGAGGATGCCGCGGACGATCTGCCGGCCGATCTGCGTGCCGACGCTCCGGGCGAAGCTCTTGGCCACCGCCTCGAGCGAGCTCTGCCGACGGCTCCGGCTGACGGATCGCGCGGGCGCGCCCGCCGCGGCCTCTCCGCGCGCTTCGGTCGCCGCCGTGCGCGCGGCTGCGTCGGCGGCCCGGGCAGCGCGCTCGCTCAGGATCTCGTAGGCGGAATGGCGATCGACGGGCTCGACGTAGCGCCGCGCCAGGGGACTCGCCTGCAGCGCCGTCGCCCGTTCACGCGCGTCGGCCGGCCCGATCCGGGAGGCCGGCGGGCGGATCAGGGTCCGCTCGACGATGCCCGGTGCGCCCGTGGCTTCCAGGGTCGAGACCAGCGCCTCCCCGACCTCGAGCTGGGTGATCACCTCCGCCGTGTGGAGATCGGGGTTCGGGCGGAAGGTCTCGGCCGCCACCCGCACCGCCTTCTGGTCGCGCGGCGTGAAGGCGCGGAGCGCGTGCTGGATCCGGTTGCCGAGCTGGCCGAGCACGTCGTCGGGGAGGTCGGCCGGGCTCTGGGTGATGAAGTAGACCCCGACCCCCTTCGAGCGGATCAGCCGGACCACCTGCTCGATCCGGTTCAAGAGCACCTTCGGCGCCTCGTCGAACAGGAGGTGCGCCTCGTCGAAGAAGAAGACCAGCTTCGGCCGGTCCTGATCGCCCACTTCCGGCAGGTCCTCGAACAGCTCCGAGAGCAGCCAGAGCAGGAAGGTCACGTACAGCTTCGGGGTCATCATCAGCCGGTCGGCGACGATGATGTTGATCACGCCACGTCCGGCGCGGTCGGTCCGGATCAGGTCCTCGATCTCGAGCGCGGGCTCGCCGAAGAAGTGCTCGCCACCCTGCTGCTCGAGGGTCAGGAGACGGCGCTGGATGGCATTCACCGAGGCGGCGCTGATCCGGCCGTACTCGGCCGAGACCTCGCGCGCGGTCTCGCTCATGAAGTGGAGCAGGGCGCGCAGGTCCTTGAGGTCGAGGAGCAGCCAGCCGCGATCGTCGGCCAGCTCGAAGGCGATGCTCAGCACCCCCTCCTGCGTCTCGTTGAGCCCGAGCAGGCGCGCCAGCAGCAAGGGGCCCATCTCCGAGATCGTCGTGCGGACCGGATGCCCCTGCTCGCCGAACAGGTCGAAGAAGATCACCGGGAACGCCGCGGGCGCGTACCCTTCCAGACCGACCTTGGCCGCGCGCGCCTCGAGCTTCGGGTTCGGCCCGGCCGGCTGGACGAGGCCCGAGAGGTCGCCCTTGACGTCGGCCAGGACCACCGGGACGCCGGCGCTCGAGAAGCCCTCGGCGAGGACCTGGAGGGTCACCGTCTTGCCGGTGCCGGTGGCGCCGGCGATCAGGCCGTGGCGATTGGCGAGCGGCAGGCGGAGAACCTGCGGCACGCTGCCTCTGCCGATGAAGATTTCTCCGCTTCCGGCCATGCCCGCTGCCCCCCACTGATCAATTCTTCGGACCTGTTCATCGGTCGTCTTGCGTCCGACCTTAGCCGGGCCCAGATTTCAGGTCGAGGCGCCGGACGCCGCCCGCCCCGGTTCCGCGGGTGCGGGTCAGGACAGCAGGATCAGCCGATGAAATTCTTCGTCGACACCGCCGAGATCGCAGAGATCGAGGATCTCGCCGCCACCGGGATGGTTGACGGGGTGACCACCAACCCGAGCCTGGTCGCCAAGAGCGGGCGCAACTTCCTCGAGGTCGTCCGGGAGATCTGCGCCCTGGTCGAAGGGCCGGTCAGCGCCGAGGTCACCGCGACCACGACCGACCGCATGCTCGCCGAGGGCCGTCATCTTGCGGAGATCGCGCCCAACGTCTGCGTCAAGCTCCCGCTCACCTGGGACGGCCTGAAGGCCTGCCGGGCGCTGTCCGACGAGGGCACCCAGGTCAACGTCACGCTCTGCTTCTCCCCGGCGCAGGCGTTGCTCGCCGCCAAGGCCGGCGCCACGTTCGTCTCGCCCTTCGTCGGCCGGCTCGACGACATCGGCTACGACGGCATGCAGCTGATCAGGGACATCGTCGAGATCTTCGACAACTACCGCGCCACGCTGAAGACCCAGGTGCTGGTGGCCTCGGCGCGCAACCCGGTGCATGTGATCGAGGCGGCGCGGGCCGGCGCCGACGTGGCGACGCTGCCGCCCCCGGTGCTGCGCCAGCTGATCCAGCACCCCCTGACCGACAAGGGCCTTGCCGCCTTCCTGAAGGACTGGGAGGCCACGGGCCAGAAGATCGTCTGAGGGTTCATCGGCGCGTCACTCGGCATCGGGCAGCATCGGCGGCTGGAACCATGAGGTGAGCGTCTTGCGGAACGGTCTTGCGCTCGTGCTCCTGGTCGCCGCGCCGCCGGCGCTGGCGGCGGGTCCCGACCCGTTGTCGCTGGAAGAGCTGCTCCAGAGCTACGGCTCGACGGCGCCCGGCCAGCCTGAGGCCGAGGTCCGGGTCGACGCCTGGATCGAGCGGCTGGACGACGGTCGGCACGAGGTCGTGATCGTGCTCGAGCCGGAGGGCGACACCCGGCTCAACGCCGAGCCCGGGATCACGGTCACGCCGGAGGCCGACCAGGGCCTCGCGTGGGAGGTGACGCTGCCGCACCGGCACGTCGATCCGGCGATCGACTACTTCGAGCCGTCGGCGATCGTCCGCATGCCGTTCGAGGGCGAGCCGGACCAGCCGATCAGGGTCCTGGTCGAGTTCGCGTACTGCGTCGTCGATTTCCAGTGCTACTTCGGCGAGGAAGAGCTGTCGATCGCCGAGCTGACCGACTGATCGGCGGGCCTCCCGAGGTCGAGGCGCACCGCGCCGAGGATCGGGCCTTCGTCCGGCACCTGGAGCAGGACCGCGAGCGCGTCCCGGCCGGCGGCCTCGAGCTCGGCCAGCGGCAGGGCGACCTCGAGTGGCTCGCCGTCCCAGCGCGCGAGCTGCCGGAGCGAGCGCACGACGTTCCGGTAGGTGATCGTCCGCCCCGCGTTCTCGCCCCGCTGGATGCGGACGTCGTGGCGGTGGTCGAAGGCCAGGAGCCAGAGGATGCCGGGGCCGGCGCCGGCGCCGACCTTCAGGCGTGCCCCCTCCACCGCCAGCACCGGCCCCGGGCGAAGGCGCTCCTGCAGCAGGGCGATCACCTCGTGCACCGCGCCCCGCCGCGAGCCGACCAGCTCGGCCCGGCCCTCGATCACCATCTGGGGCGTGTAGACGCGACCCCGGCCCATGGCCGAGGCGTACCGGCGCTGCCGCTCGCTCGCATCCTCGAGGCCGAGGCTGTCGGGCCAGCCAAGCCGGTCCCAGTAGGTCACGTGGAAGCTCAGCGGCAGGAGGCCGTCCCGTTCCACCAGCTCGGCCAGAACCCGGTCGGCCGGCGGGCACGAGCTGCAGCCCTCCGAGGTGAACAGCTCGACCACGACCGGGCGCTCGCCCGCCCCGGCGGGAGCGGTGGTCAGGGCAAGCAGCACCGCAGCAGAGGCCAGGCGCACCAGGATCGCGTTCATGCCGCCACCCTAGGCGCGGCGTCCGCTCACGCGCCACTCACGAGCCGGCGAGGCCGCCGCACCGGGGAGGCTCACCGGGCAGGCGCATCCGGCCGGAACCCGTTGCGCGGCGGAGGATCCGGGGTGTAAGGGCGGGGAGATCGCGGCGAACGCGACGACCTTCAGGGAGGCGGCGATGATCGGGATCAGCTTGTTCGGCGCGGGACGGATCGGGCGCATGCACGGCCGGAACCTGCATCGCCACGAGGCCTTCGACCTTCGCCACGTGGTCGACGTCCACGCGCCTGCTGCCGCGGAGGTGGCCGGCGCCGCCGGCGCCAGGGTCGCCACTGTCGACCAGGCGCTCGACGATCCCGAGGTCCGGGCGGTCCTGATCGCGAGCTCGACCGACACCCACGCGGACCTGATCGAGCGGGCGGCGCGCGCTGGCAAGGCGATCTTCTGCGAGAAGCCGATCGATCTCGACATGGCGCGCGTCGAGGCGTGCCTGAAGGTGGTCGAGGAGGCCGGCGTGCCGCTGATGGTGGGGTTCAACCGTCGCTTCGATAGCAACTTCAGGATGCTTCGTCAGCTGGTCGACGACGGCCGGATCGGCGCGGTCGAGATCGTCGCGATCACCAGCCGTGATCCGGGTCCGCCCGGGCCCGACTACATCAAGGTCTCGGGTGGCCTGTTCCGCGACATGATGATTCACGACTTCGACATGGCGCGCTTCCTGCTCGACGAGGAGCCCCTCGAGGTGAGCGCGACCGGGAGCGCGCTCGTCGATCCCGCGATCGGCGAGCTCGGCGACATCGACACCGCCCTGGTGACGCTGCGGACCGGCTCGGGGCGGCTCTGCCAGATCCAGTGCTCGAGGCGGGCGACCTACGGCTACGACCAGCGGATCGAGATCCACGGCTCGCGGTCTGCGGCCCGGGCGGAGAACGTCCGCCAGCACACGGTCGAGGTCCTGGATCGGGACGGCTTCCACGGCGCCCTGCCGCCGCACTTCTTCATCGAGCGCTACGCCGCGGCCTACCTCGCCGAGCTGGATCATTTCGCCGACTGCCTTCGGACCGGGCGCCATCCGTCGCCGTCGGGCGAAGACGGCCGGCGCGCGCTCGCGCTCGCCGACGCCGCGCTCCAGTCGATGAAGGGCGCTACCATGGTCTGCCTGGATTCAACCTCCCCTTGAAGTTTCGTCGAAATGCGAGATACTTCCAGGTCGTCGTGCACTTCCCGCGCGACCGGCCGCCGTCGACCAGGAATAAGAGATGACCGCCCACGTGATCGCCGAGTACGAGGCACCGACCGCCGTCTTCGAAGTGATCGAGGACAGCGATTTCTTCGCGCCCAGCTACTACGTGCGCGAACGACGAAGCGGGCGGATCGTAGGCAGCGGCTTCACCACCAGGCGCCGCGCGGTCGCCGTGGCCGAGGCCGAGGCGAGCCGGAGGGCCGAGGAGAGGTGAGGCGGGGCTCGGCCGGATAGGCCGCGGCAGGAGGCGAGCGCCACCCGCAGCCCCGCCGCGCGCCCGATCATCCCGGACGGGCTCGGCGTGAGCGCCTGCCGCGGGCCGCGGTGCGCTCCGGACGAGTGCCCCATCCGCGGGGTTCAGCGACGTCGGCGAAGGCGCCCGATCAGCACGATCGCGAGGATCGCGGAGAGGGTCAGCGGGAAGGCGACCACGACCAGCGGCACGGCGAGCAGGAGGAGAGCGGCGAGGAGGCCGACGCCGAGCAGGAACAGGCCGGACAGCGCCCAGCCGAGCGCCCGGTCGCGTCTCCGGAGGCGCTCCTCGACCGGCGCCGCCAAGTCGGCTCAGACCGGCAGGCAGGAGGGCCCGAGCGGCTCGAACGACTTGTAGCCGAGGATGAACTCCATGTGCCCGAGCGCCTCGGACCGGGTCGGCTCGCCGCCCGCGACCCTCTGGACCAGCTCGAAGATCTCGCGCCCGACGTCCGCTAGGGTGCCACGCCCTTCCAGGATGCGCCCGGCATCGACGTCCATGTCCTCCTCGAGCCGCCGGTACGTTTCGGGGTTGGCGCAGACCTTGATCACCGGCGCGATCGCCGAGCCCACGACCGAGCCGCGCCCGGTCGAGAACAGCGTCAGGTGCGCGCCGCACGCGACCTGCTCGACGATGGTGGCGTTGTCGTTGATGTTGGCGAAGCCCCACTTCACGACCTCGTCCGGCACCATGTCCATGAGGTAGAGCCCGGGGCGCGGCGGCCGCGTGCCGGGACGCAGCAGCCCGCGGATCGGCCGGGTGCCGCTCTTGGCGTAGGCGCCGATCGACTTCTCCTCGATGGTCGAGAGCCCGCCGGTGATGTTGCCACCGCCGAAGCTGGACTGGTCGAGCGCCGCGTAATGCCGGGTCGCCTTCGCCATGGCGCGGCGGATCTCGTCGCCGAGGCCGGGCGTCACCGCCCGCGCCGCCATGTGCTCCTCGCAGCCGAACAGCTCGCCCAGCTCCTCGAAGATCGCGCTCCCGCCGGCGTCGATGATGTGGTCGCAGGCGATCCCGATCGCCGGGTTCGCGCTCAGGCCGCTGGTGGCGTCGGACCCGCCGCACTCGGTCGCGACGACGAGGTCTCCGACCTCGACCGGCACCCGCGGCGCCGCCGCGATCTCGCCGAGCACCTCCTCCACCCAGGCGCGGCCGCGCTCGATCGTGGCCCGCGTGCCGCCCGCCTTCTGGATCACCAGGAGCTCGCACGGACGGCCCGACGCCTCGATCGTCGCCATCAGCTTCGGCCGATTGAACTGCTCGCAGCCGAGCGAAACGACCAGCACCGCGCCCACGTTCGGGTGGGTGCAGAACGCCTCCATCATGGTCTGGGCATAAGCGTTCGGGTAGCAGCCCGGAAAGCCGATCAGGTGGACGCCCTGCTCCTCGTGGGGCCGCGTGATCGCGCGGGCGACGTGGTGGGCGCACTCGACCAGGTAGGCCACGAGCACATGGTTGCGGATGCCCTTCCGGCCGTCCCGGCGCTCGTACCCCAGCATCATGGCCCGGCCTCCCCTCACCGCCCCATCTCGGGGCGCCCGATGACGTTCCGGTGCAGCCATACCCGCCTTCGGTTCATCTGTCATCGGAGAGCCGGGACCCGCCGCCCGGGGTCCGGCATCAACGTCCTGGAAACCCTCTCCTGCCACCCTGAGGGTGGTCCATCCATGGACGCCTCCCGCGCCCGGAGGCACGGGCGCCGGGTGGCGCGCGGCCGTGCTTGCCCCGAGGTCGGCGCGCACCGGAACGCGGGCAGGGCTGGCCCTATGGCCCCGTCGGGCACCGGACCGGCGGGACGTTGTCCTCGATGATGCAGCTCGCCGGCGCGCCGGTGATCGAGGGGCGGCCGGCCTCGAAGGTGTTGGCGATCACGATCAGCCAAGCCGTCGGCCGGAGCGTCGCGTCGACCTCGGTCAGGTTGTTCGCTAGGACGATCTCGCCCTCGAGCTCGAGGCGCCCGAGGCCGACGCGCCTCGCGTCGAAGGTGTTGCCGGCGACCACTACCCGCTGATCGCCCACGAAGACCGCGCCGCCGCGGACGCCGTTGCTCAGGAAGGCGAGATCGCCGGTGCCGAGCGCGACCGCCTCGACCGGGTCGCGGAAGTTGCTGAAGCGGACGTCGATGCCCCCGAAACGCGCGTCGAAGAACGACCGGTCGAAGAATTTCGCCCGCAGCACGCTGATCCGTCCGTCACCGGTGGCGATACGGGCGACGCCGTCCCGGACGGTGCTGGAGCGAACCACCACCCGCCCGCGGGCGGCGGCGATGTCGGCGTCCGCGCCGCGCAGCAGGCTGCTCGCGACGAGAACCCGGCCGAAGCTGCCGGCGACCTCGAGCGCGCCACGAATTCGCGCCCCGACGATGTCGAGGTTCGCCTCCCCGACGCCGGTGATCCTGAGCCGGTCCCCGTCCAGCGCCGCCTCGAGGATCCTGAGCCTCGCGCCCTCGAGGACGATTGCGCAGTCGCCGAACGAGGTCCCGCCGCCACCCTGGACCGCAACGATCGTGTTCTCGCTGAGGGTGCGGCCGCAGATCTCGGCGAGGGTCCGCTGATCCGCCGCCGCAGCCCGTCCTGGCAGCCCACCTGCCAGGCTCAGTTGGGCGACGAGAAGCACTGCAGCCCAGCCCATCCTCATGAACCGCTTCCTCCCCCTGGGCGCGATGCGTTGGATCGGCGGCCAAGCCTTCCCGCGCCCGTCCCTCGGCTGC
>DASUSF010000241.1:0-10737 GCA_036375275.1 Geminicoccaceae bacterium
ATGGACCACTACCCGCACGAGTTCTCCGGCGGGCAGCGCCAGCGCCTGGTGATCGCCCGCGCGATCGCCCTGAGCCCGGCGGTGATCGTCTGCGACGAGCCGGTCTCGGCGCTCGACGTGTCGGTCCAGGCGCAGGTGATCAACCTGCTCTCGGACCTGCAGGACCGGCTCGGGCTCGCCTTCCTGTTCATCGCCCACGACCTCGCGGTGGTCGAGCACATCAGCCACCGGATCGCGGTCATGTACCTCGGCAAGATCGTCGAGGTGGCCGACCGGCGGCGCCTGTTCGAGCGCCCCTTGCATCCCTACACCCAGGCGCTGCTCGCCGCCGTCCCGATCGCCGATCCCGAGGCCAGCCGGGAGCGGATCATCCTCAAGGGCGACGTGCCAAGCCCGATCGACCCGCCGCCCGGCTGCCGCTTCCACACCCGCTGCCCCTATGCCTTCGATCGCTGCCGGACCCTGGAGCCGCCGCTGCTCGAGATCGAGCCCGGCCACTTCGCCGCCTGTCATCTGCGCTCGCCCGAGGGCGCCGCCTGAGCGTCGGCCGTCCCTGGATACCGGTCGCTTATGATCAGTACGAGCGGGGCATGCCGAGGACGTGCTGGCCGATGTAAGCGAGGATCAGGTTCGGGCTGATCGGCGCCGTCCGGTAGAGGCGGGCTTCGCGCCACTTCCGCTCGACGTCGTACTCGCGCGCGAAGGCGAAGCCGCCGAACGTCTGCATGCACGCCTCGGCCGCGTTCCAGGCGGCTTCGCCCGTGAGCAGCTTCGCCATGTTGGCCTCCGCTCCGCATGGCCGCCCGGCATCGAACAGGGTCGCCGCCTTGCGCGCCATCAGATCGGCCGCCTCGGTATCCGCATACGCCTTCGCGATCGGGAACTGGACGCCCTGGTTGCGGCCGATCGGGTGGCCGAACACGCTCCGCTCGGAGGCGTACCCGGTGGCCTTGTCGATGAACCAGCGGGCGTCGCCGATCGATTCGCCGCTGATCAGGATCCGCTCCGCGTTCATGCCGTCCAGGATATAGCGGAAGCCCCGGCCCGCCTCGCCGATGAGGCTGTCCGCGGGGATCTCCGCGCCCTCGAAGAACACCTCCGTCGTGTTGTGGTTGATCATGGCCGGGATCGGCCGGATCTCGACGCCCTTGCCGACCAGCTCGCGCAGATCGATCAGGAACACCGAGAGACCGTCGGCCCGGCGCTTCACCTGGTCCAAGGGCGTGGTCCGGGCGAGCAGGAGCATGAGGTCGGAATGCAGCGCCCGGCTGGTCCAGATCTTCTGCCCGGAGACGACGTAGCGGTCGTCCCGACGCTCGGCCCGCGTCTTGAGCCGGGTGGTGTCGCTGCCGGTGGTGGGCTCGGTCACGCCGAAGGCCTGGAGGCGGAGGCGGCCGGCGGCGATCTCCGGCAGCCAGCGCTGCTTCTGCGCCTCGCTGCCGTGCCGGAGGACGGTGCCCATGGTGTACATCTGGGCGTGGCAGGCGGCCGCGCTGCCGCCGTGCCGGTGGATGGTCTCGAGGATCACCGCGCCGGCGCGGATCGGCAGCCCGGCACCGCCATAGGCTTCCGGGATCAGGGCCGCGAGCCAGCCAGCGTCGGTCAGGGCGTTGACGAACGCGTCGGGATACCGCTCCTCGGCATCGAGCGCTCGCCAGTAGTCGCCGCCGAAGTCGCCGCAGATCCGCCCGACCGCGTCCCGGATCTCCTCGAAGTCGTCGCCGATCGGGACCACCGGCAGGTCGTCGGAGGACATGCTCATCGCCCCTTGTAGTCAGGCTTCCGCTTCTCGTTGAAGGCGCGGATGCCTTCGCTCCGGTCCTCGGTCGGGACCGTGCGGTTGTAGGCCTCGATCTCGAACATGTAGCCGGTCTTGAGGTCGATCTGGGTCGAGACCTGAATCGCCTTCTTGGCCTGGCGGACCGAGATCGGGGCGTTGGCGGCGATCCGGACCGCCGTCTCGAGGGCCGCCGCGCGGAGCTCGTCCACGGAGTCGAACAGGCGGTTGACGAGGCCCCAGGCGAACGCCTCCTCGGCGCCGAACGGCCGGCCGGTGAGGATCACCTCCTTGGCGCGGCGGACGCCGATCGCCCGCGGCAGGTTCTGGGTCCCCATCGCGCCCGGCATGATCCCGAGGGTCACCTCGGTCAGCGCGAAGCGGGCGGCGCGGACCGCGTAGGCGAAGTCGCTCGCCGCGACCAGCTCGAGCCCACCGGCGAACGCCGGGCCGTTGACGGCGGCGAGGATCGGCACCGGACAGTCGGTCATGGCGAGGAACGCCTGCTCGAAGATCGCGTGCTGGCGCTGCCACGCCGCGTCGGTCATGCCGTCCCGCTCCTTGAGGTCGCCGCCGGCACAGAACGCCTTGTCCCCGGCGCCGGTGAGCAGGATGCAGCGGACCTCCTCCTGGTCGATGTAGAGGTCCGACCAGACGGTCCTGAGCTCGATCGCCATCCCGGTGTTGAAGGCGTTCCGCACCTCCGGGCGGTTCAGGGTGACGAGCAGGACGTGGGCGCCCTCGCGCTCGAGCCGGAGGGTCTCGAAGTCGGTTCGCATCAGGTGGCTCCTCCCGCCGCTGGACCGTCCTCGGGCCGGGCGGCCGCGCCCGCCGCCGGGGGCAGGCGCGCGGGCTCAGCTCCGATCGCCCCGATACCAGGCCGGCTGCCGCTTCTCGAGAAAGCTGGACAAACCCTCGGCGGCCTCCGGCGAGGCCCGCTTGAGGGCGCCCTCGACCGCGAGCGCGCGGATCCGCCGTTCGGACAGGTCCAGTCCGGCCTCCTCCAGGACCATCCGCTTCGAGCGCTCGACCGCGGACGGCGCGCTCCGGAGCAGGGCGTCGATCAGGGGCGCCACCGCCTCGTCCAGGCCACCAGCGGGGCAGATCTCATGGACCAGCCCGATCCGCTCCGCGGCCGCGGCATCGAACCGCTCGCCGGTGATCCCGTAGCGGCGGAGCGCCCGGACGCCGAGCGCCGCGACCAGCTGCGGAATGATCGGCGCCGGGATCAGCCCGAAGCGGACCTCGGTCAGCGCGAAGGTCGCGCCGACGGTCGCGATCGCGACGTCGCACGCCGCGACCAGGCCGACCCCGCCGCCGTAGCAGGCGCCGTGGACCAGGGCGACGGTCGGCTTGGCGCAGACGTTCAGGGCCTGCACCGCACGGGTCGTCTTGAGGGACATCTCGACGTTGCGCGCGAGGTCGTAGCCACCGACTTCCTTCAGCCATGCAAGGTCCGCCCCGGCCTGGAAGTGGCGCCCGGCGCCGCGCAGCACGACCACCCGCACGCCCGGATCGGTGGCGAGATCGCCGACCGCCGCCTGGAGCGCCTCGAGCAACGCCTCGTTGTAGGCGTTGGACACCTCCGGCCGGTTCAGGGTCACGGTCGCGACCCCGCGCTCGTCGACGGCGCGCAGCACCAGCGCCGCGCTCAAGCGCTCCTCCACCCGCGGGGCCCGCCGGCCGTCATGGTGCGCGGCCCCCGGGAGCGTCGTCGTCCGCGGCGGGCTCGTAGAAGTCCACGCGGTTGTTGACGTAGTCGCTCCTGATGTTGTGGACGTGGACGTGCCGGCCGGCAGCGATCGCCACCGTCGCGCGGCCGATCGGCACCCCGTACTTGATCACCCGCTCGCCCGCGGCGATCGGGCGGAGGGCGATCTTGTGGGCGAAGGGGATGGGGTCGAGCGCCCGGACGGGCAGCCCCTCGACCTCGAGCTCGGCGCCCGCCGGAATCGTGGTCGCGGCGACCGCGACGTTGTCCTCCCCCGCGAGACGGATCAGCCGCTGCACTCAGCGTCTCCGGAGTCCGGCGGTCCTGGCGATGCTCAACCGTAGAGCAGGTTCGGCAGGAAGAGCGAGATCGCCGGGATGTAGGTGATCAGGCCGAGGAAGACCAGGAGGATCATCAGCCACGGCAGCGCCGCCCTGACCACTTCGAGAATGGTCATGTTGGTGATGCCTGCCGTCACGAACAGGTTGAGCCCGACCGGCGGGGTGATCAGCCCGATCTCCATGTTGACGACCATGATGATCCCGAGGTGGACCGGGTCGATGCCGAGCTGCATGGCGATCGGGAACAGGATCGGCGCCATGATCAGGAGGATCGCCGACGGCTCCATGAAGTTGCCGGCGATCAGCAGCAGGATGTTGACCACCAGCAGGAACGACCAGGGCTCGAGCCCGGCGTCGAGGATCAGCTGCGTGATGGTGTGCGGGATCCGCTCGGTGGTCAGCACGTGCGCGAACAGCATCGCATTCGTGATGATGAACATCAGCATGATGGTCGTGCGGCCGCTCTCGACCATCACGTGCTTGACGTCCTTGTGGATCACGGCCGCCGGCAGGTAGAGGATCGACTGCACCGTGCCGCCGGCGAAGGTCGCGAGCGGCGTGATCAGCGGAATGTTGCTCGCGACGGTCGAGCCCTCGAGGCGGGTCCCGGCGAGCCGCCACGCCGGCCGCTCCTTCAGGGGGCCGATGTCCCGGTAGATGAAGACCGCGACGATGAAGGCGTAGACCGCCGCGACCGCGGCGGCCTCGGTCGGCGTGAAGATGCCGCCGTAGATCCCGCCCATGATGATGATCACGAGCAGCAGGCCCCAGATCGCGTCCTTGAATCCCGCCCACATCTCGCCCATCGAGGCACGCGGCAGGTTGGTGAGGCCGAGCCGCCGCGACCGGATGTAGATCCCGACCATCAGCATCAGGCCGGCGAGGATGCCCGGGATCACGCCGGCCATGAACAGGCGGCCGACCGAGGTGTTGGTCGCGGCGGCGTAGACCACCATGACGATCGACGGCGGGATCAGGATCCCGAGTGTCCCGGCGTTGCAGATCACGCCGGCGGCGAAGGCCTTCGGGTAACCGGCCTGCACCATGCCGGCGATCACGATCGAGCCGATCGCGACCACGGTCGCGGGCGAACTGCCCGAGACCGCTGCGAACAGCATGCAGGCGAGCACGCCCGCCATGGCAAACCCACCCCGGAGGTGGCCGACGCACGCCAGGGCGAATCGAATGATGCGTCGCGCCACGCCGCCGGTGGTGAGGAACGCCGAGCTCAGGATGAAGAACGGGATCGCGAGCAGCGTGTAGTGCTGCATGGTCTCGAACAGCTTGAGCGCCAGCGAGGCGAGGCTGTCGTTCGAGAACAGGACGATGGTCGCGACCGAGGACAGGCCGAGCGCGATGGCGATCGGCGCGCCGATCAGGAGGAGCGCGAACAGGGTGATGAACAGGAACGCGATGGTCATGCCCGGCGCTCCTGCTCGCGGCCAGGGGCGGCCGGCGGCACCGCGCCCGGCCCCAGCTGCTCCTTGAAGTCCTCGATGGTGTGCTGGGCCTCGTCGCCGATCATCAGCCCCGACTGCTGACCGGTGATGATCCGGTAGCCGCCCTGGGCGATCCGGAACATGAGCAGCGCGACGCCGATCGGCAGGATGGCCATCGGCACCCATTGCGGGATCGGCAGGTCCTCGCTTTCGATCCCGATCATGTAGAGCTTGGAGACGTAGTCCCAGGAGCCGGTGAGCAGGATGGCGCCGTAGATCAGGCCGGCGGCGACGACGATCAGGCCGAACACCCGCTGGACCTTCTCCGGGAACAGCTTGACGAAGGCATCGACGCCGATGTGCGCGCCGACCTTGACGCCCCACGACATGCCGAACAGGACCAGCCACGCGAACAGGTAGACGGTCAGCTCGAGCGCCCAGACGAACCCGGTGTTGAAGACGTAGCGCAGCACCACCTGGGTGAAGGTGACCAGCGTCATGGCGGCGAAGAGGAGGGCGATGATGCCCTCCTCCAGCTCGTTCACGATGTGGCCGATCCGCTCCATCGGTCGACCCTCACGGTAGCTCTGCGCCTCAGGCGGATTCGTTCGAGGCCTGCGCGGCCTTGATCTTGTCCTCGCCGATGTCCTCCTGGAACTCCTCCCAGACCGGCTGCATCGTCTCGACCCACTTCTGGCGCTGCTCGTCGGTCAGCTGGCGGACCTCGGTGCCCGCGTCGATGATCTTCTGCTTCGCCTCTTCGTTGATCTGGTTCGACATGTCGTTGTATTTCTGGGTGACCTCATTGAAGATGGTGATGAGCTGGTCGCGGGCTTCCTCGTCGAGGCTCTCCAGGAATTCGGTGCTGGTCACGACGAGATAGTCGATCACGCCGTGGTTGGTCTCGGTGATGCCGTCCTGCACTTCGAAGAACTTCTGGGTGTAGATGTTCGACCAGGTGTTCTCCTGCCCGTCGACCACCCCCTGCTGGAGGGCGAGGTAGACCTCGGCGAACGCCATCTTCTGCGGGTTGGCGCCGAGCGCGCTGAACTGCGCTTCGAGGACGTCGGACTCCTGAATCCGGAACTTCAGCCCCTGGGCGTCCGAGGGCTCGAGCAGCGGCTTGTTGGCCGACAGCTGCTTCATGCCGTTGTGCCAGTAGCCGAGCCCGACCAGGCCCTTGTCCTCCATGGCGGTGAGCATCTCCTGGCCGGTCTCGCTCTGCTGGAAGCGATCGACGGCGTCGATGTCCTCGAACAGGAAGGGCAGGTCGAAGATCCGGTACTGCAGCGTGTACTGCTCGAACTTGGAGAGCGAGGGCGCCGCCATCTGGACGTCGCCGAGCAGCATCGCCTGGAGGACCTTGTCGTCGTTGTAGAGCTGGGTGTTCGGGTAGACCTCCATGCAGAGGGTCCCGTCCATCTCGCTGTTGACCCGCTCGGCGAGGGCGGCCGCGGCCTCACCCTTCGGGTGCCCCTGCTCGGCCACCACGTGGCTGAACTTGACCACGGTCTCGCCGGAGTCGCACTGTGCCCAGGCGGCTCCGCCGGTCAGGCCGACGCCAAGAGCGATGGTCGCGGTTGCGATGCGCCGCATCGGTGATCTCCCGTTGATGGGACGTCCCGCCTCCCGAGCGTTCGGCGTCCCTGTTTGTCCGGTCGCATTCCCGATCGGAACGCCGGCGGCAGGCGACGATCGCCGCGTAGCGCCAACCGGTCGCATCCTGATCGGAATGCGGCTTGTGTTAGTCATGCCGGCCCCGACCTCGCGTGGCAAGGCCCTTGTTTCAGCACACCCGCGGCCTCCGCTCGCCCGGACCGGCGCCGCTGGAGCGCTGGTGGACGCCGCGGAGCGATCCCGGATCGTTACTCAGGCGGCTGGTCATGGGCGACGGCGAGCGCAGGGTCCGGCTGCGCACGCTCACCATGGTCCGCTGGGTCGCGGTGGTCGGGCAGGCGTTCACCGTGCTCCTGGTCCAGGTCTCGCTCGGCATCGACCTGCCGCTGATCCCGCTGTCCGCGGCGATCCTCCTGTCCTGTCTGCTCAACCTCGCGCTCTCGTTCCGCTCGCCACCGACGGCCCGCCTGACGGAACGCGCGGCCGCCCTGCTGCTGAGCTACGACATCCTCCAGCTGACCTTCCTGCTGGCGCTGACCGGCGGGCTCCAGAACCCGTTCTCGGTCCTGCTGCTGGTCCCGACCACGATCTCGGCGACCATCCTGTCGCTGCGCACGACCATCGCGCTCGCGGCGCTGGTGATCGCCGCGCTCAGCCTCCTCGCGCTGTCGCCGGGCCCGCTGCCCTGGCAGGGCGAGGCGCCGGCCCTGCCGGCGCTCTATGTCGCCGCGCTGTGGTGCGCCGAGGTCCTCGCCTGCGCCCTGCTCGCCGGCTACGCTTGGCGGGTCGCGGACGAGGCGCGCCGGATGTCGGACGCGCTGACCGCGACCCAGATCGCGCTCGCCCGCGAGCAGCGGCTGTCGGCGCTCGGCGGGCTGGCCGCGGCGGCGGCGCACGAGCTCGGGAGCCCGCTCGCCACCATCTCCGTGACCGCCCGGGAACTCGCCGACAACCTGCCGGACGACAGCCCGCTCGCCGAGGACGTGGCGGAGCTCGTCACCCAGAGCCACCGCTGCCGCGACATCCTCCGCCGGCTGAGCGAGCGCCCGGAGCCCGAGCAGCACGACGCGTTCACCCGGCTGCCGCTCTCGACCCTGCTCGCGACCATCGGCGCCGCCCATCAGAGGATGGGCGTCGTGGTCAGGGTCGCGCTCGAGCCGGGCGAGGGCGGGGTGGAGCCGGTGGTGGCCCCGGTCCCGACCCTGATCCAGGGAATCGGCAACCTGATCCAGAACGCGGTCCTGTTCGCGCGGGCGGAGGTTCGGGTGACCGTGTTGCCGGGCCCGGAGCGGGTGATGGTCAGGATCGAGGACGACGGGCCGGGCTTCGCGCCCGAGGTGATCGAGGAGCTCGGCGAGCCCTACGTGTCGACGCGGCGCGAAAGCGGCGGCCTCGGCCTCGGCGTGTTCATCGCCCAGACTCTGCTTGTCCGGAGCGGCGCGTCGCTTACCTTTGTCAACGGTGACGCGGGCGCCGTGGTCGAGATAGTCTGGCCCGCGGAGCGTCTCGAAGCACAAGGCCTGGAGGATCTCAGATGAGCGCGGTCGCGGAGACGGTGCAGCCGGCCGGGGTCAGCGCCAAGGCGCCGGGGCCGGGGCGCAAGCTCCTGCTGGTCGACGACGACGCCCCGCTCCGGCGCTCGCTCGCCCGGGCGCTCGAGCGCCGCGGCTTCGAGGTCCTGGCGGCGGAAGGCGGCAGCGACGCGCGCGACCTCGCCGTCGAGCACAAGCCCGACTTCGCGGTGCTCGATCTGCGTCTCGCCGAGGGCAGCGGCCTCGACCTGGTCGGCCGGCTCCGCGAGCTGCGCCCCGACATGCGGATCGTGATCGTCACCGGCTACGGCAACATCGCGACCGCCGTGGCGGCGATCAAGGCGGGCGCGGTCGACTACCTCGCCAAGCCGGTCGACGCGGAGGACGTGGTGAACGCGCTGCTCAGGAGCGGAGAAAGCCTCCCGCCGCCGCGCGAGAACCCGATGTCGGCGGACCGGGTGCGCTGGGAGCACATCCAGCGCGTGTTCGAGCAGTGCAACCGGAACGTCTCCGAGACCGCGCGCCGACTCAACATGCACCGGCGGACCCTGCAGCGAATCCTGAACAAGCGGGCGCCGCGGGAATAGCCGTCCGCGACTGCGCCGCGGGTCCCCCGGCGGCCGCAGCCCGGAGCTCAGCTCCGCCCGGCCAGGGTCTCGAACATCACCAGCGCCCCCTGGCTCTCCGGCACCTCCGGCCGGTTGGACAGGCCGACCGCGACGGCGTGCGCGGTGCGCACCTTCCCCGGCGACACATAGGTCGCGTTGAAGCGCCCCTGGCCGCGCTGCTCGCTGAACACCCGCCGCCACAGATCGTTCATGCCGGCCCCGCGAAGGATCATCATGTTGTCCAGGCGCTGGTCCACCACGCCGGTCGGGGCGAGGTTCAGCCACTGCGCGAAGGCCTGGTTGCAGCGGCGGACGCTCCGCTCGACGGACAGGAGCAGGCACGGCAACGGACACTCGTCGAGCACCCGGATCAGGTCCGTGGTGTTGCCGGCGAGGGTCAGCTTCTCCAGTTCCCGCTCGAGCCCCTGCCAGCGCAGGCGCGCGTGGATCAGGCAGAAGGTCCTGAGCGTCGACGCCAGGTTGGTCCGCTCGGGCGAGGCTTCCGCCACGTCGTTGACGAGGCGCGACAGACGGACCTGCCGACTGGTCGCGACCTCCTTGAGGTAGCCCCAGAACTCAGGTTCGAGCTTGATCGACGTGCGCACCTCGCCGATGCGCATCGTCTTGCGGATCATGGCCTGCGGGCTGATCGTTGACAGATCGGAGGTCACCCTATGATACATCCCGTGGTCAAGGGCCGAACATTGCCCTCTCATTAATGGCGATTTAGGTTGAGGTCGGGTAAACGTACCGGCGAAAAAATGTCGGCGATGTGATCTTCATGCAGGTCGCCGACGATCTGAGCGGAGATGCAGATGGCCGAGACGCCGGGGGGCGAAGGACGGCTTCAGGTGGCTCAGGCGACCGAGGGCGGCGGCGGCGCTGGCGCGGCCCCACCTGCGGGCGGGGCCAACGGGGCGCCGTTGGCGGCCAACGACTGCGCCGTCACCGCCGAAGACGCGGACATCCGGATTGCGGTTCTCGCCAATGATCTCGATCCGGACGGCGATGCGCTGAACCTGCTGTCGGCGAGCCAGCCGGCGAACGGCACCGCCACGGTCAACCCGGACGGCAGCATCAGCTTTTCGGCCGGGGAGCCCGGCCTCGAGACCATCCGCTACCAGATCGGCGACGGCCAAGGCGGGACCGACGCCGCCGACGTCGCGATCTTCATCAATCCGGCGCCGGATGCCAGCGTACGGCCGGTTCTCGCCGGGCTCGACGAACAGACGCTGAGCGACATCGCGCGCGCCTGCGTCGACGCCACCGCGCTCGACACCGTCTCTCTCGATGGCCAGCGGGCGGTGGTGGAGAGCATCGCGCCGGGCCAGCGCTACCACATCGAGGCCGTGGCCGGGCAGGAGGTCGAGCTCCGCGATCCGGCGTTCCGCGATGCCAGCTACTTCGTGGTCGAGGGCGGCCTCCTCGTGATCACCAACGACGGCCGCATGGTCTACCTCGCCGACTTCGTGCAGGCCGCCGATGCCGCCGCCCCCGTCAGCCTCGCCGTCGCGAACGGTCCCGCCGTCGCCGGCGACGTGCTCCTCGCCGGGCTGCAGCCGATCGTCGTGCCGGCCGAGGGGCAGGGGGGGCCGCTGGTCGCTACGGTACCGCCGCCGGACGCCGGCCCGACGCACGGCGGCGGCGCCGGATTCCAGCCCTACGACCCGGGCGACCTGCCGCCCGGGTTCGATCCGACCGGCCCGCTGGCG
>DASUSF010000242.1:0-8010 GCA_036375275.1 Geminicoccaceae bacterium
GTCGGGCGGACCGTTCCGGAAGCGTTCCTCCGCCTCTACCGCCTGGAGCGCGCCTGCCAGGTTCAGCTCGACGCCGCGGCCGCCGGCCGGCTGCACGTGGTCCCGGACGACGTGGCGAGGAAGTCCGGCGACGACGTGGAGCGGTTCGCGTCGATGCAGGGCTCCTACGGCGAGCTCGAGTTCCAGGCCCTGATGCGCCGCCTCGACCGGATCGACCCGACCTACCGCAACTGAGCGGCCGCACCCGGCAGCTGCCGGCAGGCCCTCTGTCAGGCTCGCCCAAGCGAGGTGAACCGGCGCCGAGTTCGCGCCTTACGCGAGAGTCCGCCACGCGCCTCTGAATCCAGAGTTGCGACGCGTCGTCCTGGCACGTACAGCTTGAGCATCATCAACGGCGGCGGCTGGCCGCGCCGGATCAGGGAGCTCGAGCAATGAAGCGTTCAGGCGCGGGGGGGAAGACGAACGTCAAGCGGAGCCTGCTGCTCGGCGGGATCGCCGCGGTGGCGCTGCCGCTCGGCCTGCTGATCGGCCAGGCGACCGCCCACGACGAAGGACCGGCGCACCACAGCCCGCTGCCGGCCAATGCCACCGGTGTGATGAAGAAGCTGTACGCCGACCGCCTGCCGCCTGAGAACCTGAGCGCGATCACCGGCGGCAGCCGGTCTGAATGCCCCCCTGGCGGCGGGCTCATAGGCGCGTACCCGTGCGAGAACGTCGACCTGATGGCCTTCCTGCCGCTCGCCGACATCGGCGGCACCCGTTCGAACAGCGCGGCCAACGACATCTGGGGCTGGACCGACATCGGCACGAAGCGCGAGTTCGCGATCGTCGGGCGGGTGTTCGGCACGTCCTTCGTCGAGGTCACCGATCCGCTCAACCCGGTCTACCTGGGCGAGCTCGTCACGCACGGCGCGTTCGGGTCGACCTGGCGCGACATCAAGGTCTACAACGACCACGCCTTCATCGTCAGCGAGGCGCTCGGCCACGGCATGCAGGTGTTCGACCTGACCCAGCTGTTGACCGTCAGCGGCGCGCCCGTGACCTTCGGCGAAACCGCGCACTACAACAAGATGGGCTCGGCCCACAACATCGTGATCAACGAGGAGACCGGCTTCGCCTACATCGTCGGCGTCTCGGGCAAGAACAGCTGCTCGGGGGGGCTGCACATGGTCGACATCTTCAACCCGACCAGCCCGAGCTTCGCCGGCTGCTACAGCGCCGATGGCTACACCCACGACGCGCAGTGCGTGATCTATGACGGCCCCGACACTGCTCATCAGGGCAAGGAAATCTGCTTCGCTTCCAACGAAGACACGCTGACCATCGTCGACGTGACCAGCAAATCAGCGCCGGTGGAGATCTCGCGGACCCCCTACCCCGGCTCGGCATACACGCATCAGGGCTGGCTGACGGAAGACCAGCATCACTTCCTGCTCGACGACGAGCTCGACGAACAGAACCTCGGCCACGACACCTTGACCCGCGTGTTCGACGTGTCGGATCTGAAGACGCCGGCGGTCGTCGCCGAGTTTCTGCATGAGAACGTTCCGGCCATTGACCACAACCTGTACACGCGCGGCCATTATGCGCTCGAGGCGAACTACCGCTCGGGTCTCCGCATCCTCGATGTGACGGACCCGACGAATCCGTCGGCCGCCGGCCACTTCGACATCTTCCCCAGCGATGACACCGCGCAGTTCAACGGCGCCTGGAGCAACTATCCGTACTTCCCGAGCGGAACGGTGGTGGTGAGCGGGATCGAGCAGGGGCTCTTCGTGCTCCGGCCGACGTTCGCGGATTGGCCGCCGACGCCGACCGACCCGCCGCCTCCAGACGGCGAGGTCCTGCACGTCGGCGCCTTGGTCGGCACGAGCGCGGAACAGCGGGGCGGGCGCTGGCTCGCGACCGTCACGATCACCGTCCACGACGCAGGCCACGCCCCGGAAGCCGGTGTCATGGTCGATGGCAGCTGGAGCAGCGGCGGCAGCGGGAGCTGCACGACCGACGGCACCGGCCAGTGCAGCACCGAGATCAGCCCGAACAAGCGGGATTCGAGCGTCACCTTCACGGTCGATGACCTGACCCGGAACAACGACAGCTACCTGTCAGGGAGCAACGACGTCCCGGCGAGCGTCACGATCACCCGCTGAGCGCCGTCGCGGACACGCGTCCCGCCGCCCGGCCGGGCGGCGGGATCCACCGGGGCCGCCGGCCTGCGCTCAGCAGCCGCTGACGCAGGTCGCCTCGCCGTCGAACTCCATGGTCCGGTCGCTCAGCGGGACGTGGACCGGCACCTCGACGGCGTCGATGAAGGCCTGCGTCTTGGTCCCCGGCCGAACCTCGCCGTTCTCGGTCGCCTCCTCGTTGGCGTGCGAGGCGATGACGGCCTTGGGCTGGACCAGCTCGTTGATCACCCAGGCGGCCTCCCGCGGCCCGGTGGAGAAGATGCCGCCGATGTTCATGACCACGAGCTCGGCGCCGAAGAAGCGCCGGACCACGGCGTCCTGCTCGGCGGTGATCCCGGTGTCGCCCGACAGGTAGACCACGAGCCCGTTGCTGAACTGGAGGACGTAGCCGCCGGGCGGCCCGAGATAGGCGGTGAGCGCGTGCTCCTCCAGCGCCGCCGCGAGGTCGCCGTCGAGGAACGCCGGGCTGAGGCCGTTGCTGTGCACCGCGGGGACACTCGCGACGGTGACGCCCCCGACCTCGCGCACGCCGCCGAAGCGGACCAGCTGCACCTGGTCTTCGCTGCCCCCGGCAGCCGCGACCTTCTTCTCGAAGAAGGATGCCATCTCGCCGCCGACCAGGAACTTCGCGTCCTTCCCGACCACGATCTTCACGGAGTTGGACTCGGGCGTGGCGCTCACCGAGTGGTCCGGCTCGGCGCAGGTGCCGGCGTCCGGCCCGCTCTGATGGGCATCGCCGAGATGATCGCCATGGACGTGGCTCAGCAGCACTGCGTCGATCTCGCCGAGGCGCGGATCCTCCGCGCCACGCACTGTCCGCCCGGCGTCATAGAGGATCCGGGTCCCGTCCGGGTCCTCGAAGACCAGCGCCCGGTCGACCCGGCAGAACTCGCCCTCGTGGCTGCCGAGCGGCGTGACCTTGACGTTCTGCGACCACGCGGGCTGGGCGACCATGCCGCTCAGGCCGATCGCCAGGACGGCCATCGCAGGTGCAAGCCTCGTCATCCTTCGCTCCCCCTTCTGCTGGTTCCGTCGTCCCGAACGCGTCCTTCGGGAGCCCTCCCCTCCGGCGCGGGCGCCATTGGCGGTCGCGCGCCCCGAAACGCAACCAGGCGGCGCCGCCGTCAGTCCGCCCCGACCGTCGACAGCGCGGACGCCGCGGCATTCAGGACATGCCGCTCGGCGGCCGCGCGGGCTGCCGGCACGTCGCGCCGGGCGATGGCGGCGACCAGCGCCTCGATCTCGCTGATGCTCTGCACCCGTCGTTCCGGCCTGACCACCGCGCGCCGCCGGAGCTGCGAGGTCCGGAGCGTCAGCCGGTGCAGGATCTCGAACGCCACCGGGTTCATCGCCCCCTTGCAGATCCGGTCGTAGAGCTGCCGCTTGCTCTCGATGATGGCGACGACATCGTCGCCGCGAAACGCCGCGATGACCTCCTCGGCGTCGCGCCCCAGCGCCTCGATGTCGCCGGCGTCCGCGTTCTCGATGAACTGCTCCACGATCAGGGGCTCGAGGGCGGCCCTGATTCGGTAGATGTTCTCGGCGTCCCTGCGCGAGACGCCGGCGACCGTCAGCCCGCGGTTCGACATGTAGGTGAGCACGCCCTCGGCCTGCAGCTCGCGGAGCGCCTCGCGCAGCGAGGTCCGGCTGACGCCGAGCTGCGCACAGAGATCCTTCTCCACCAGCCGCTGGCCGGGGCCGAGGATGCCGCGTTCCACCGCCCGCCGCAGCGAGCGGATGATCATCTCGCGGAGCGGCGCGATCTGATGGTCGAGAGGCTCCAGGGCGACCGGTGATGGCGGGCTCACCAACACGCGCTTCTCCAGGGTCGTCGGCTCGTCGTCCCGTCATGCGGGGCGCAGGACCGCCCGCGCTACGCAGCGCCACTGGATGGCGCGCCAGCATGATCATATTGTATTACAATCGACATGCGTCGGCCGTCCAGGCACGATGCGGATCGGCCCCGCCGGGATCGGCGGCGGCCAGGCGACGTTCCAGCGGTCGGAAGGGGCGGCATGACGGATCCGGTGGTGCCGGGCGCTTCGGAGCGCCGGCGCCTGATCATCGGCATCAGCGGCGCGTCGGGCGTGACCTACGGCGTGCGCGCGCTCGAGATGCTGCGCGCGACCGAGGTCGAGACCCACCTGGTCATGTCGAAGTCGGCCGAGATGACCATGGGCTACGAAATCGAGCGCAAGCCCAGGGAGGTGCGTGACCTCGCCGACGTCTGCTATCCGGTCGCCGACGTCGGAGCCGCGATCTCGTCCGGCTCGTTCAAGACGATCGGCATGCTGATCCTCCCCTGCTCGGTCCGCAGCATGAGCGAGATCGCGACCGGCGTGACCTCGAGCCTGCTCACCCGCGCCGCCGACGTCGTGTTGAAGGAGCGCCGTCGCCTGGTGCTCGGGCTCCGCGAGACGCCGCTCCACACCGGGCATCTCAGGACCATGACCACGGTGTCCGAGCTCGGGGCGGTGGTCGCGCCGCTGGTGCCCGCGTTCTACACCCGGCCAACGAGCCTCGGCGACATCGTGGACCACAGCGTCGCCCGGCTCCTCGACCTGTTCGACATCGACACCGGGCACGCCCGGCGTTGGAAGGGCGGCTGAAGCCGGAGGACGACCTACGTCGCGGCAATGACCTCTGGATGCCCGGGCACAACGTGGTCGAGCCCGGGCATGACATCCGAAGTTGAATTGCCAATCGCGTCGAGACCCCGCGTGCTTGCTGCGGGCGGAGCCAGACGGTAGGAGAATCGCCGGTGGCGGCCCGAGGGGCTCTCAAGGCGCCCCGACATCCCACAGGAGAAGGCAGCCGAAGCATGGCGATCCGGCATCCCGACACCATCGCGGGCGCCGCGCTGATCGCGGCCGCTGGTGCGGTCGCGCTGCTCTCGCTTCAGGTCGGGCGCGGCCCGGCCATGAACACGCTGCCGGCGAACTTCTTTCCGCTGCTGTGCGCCGGTGGCCTGGCGCTCGCCGGGGCGGCCCTCCTGGTGAGCGCCCTCCGCTCGTCCGCTGCACCGCTGCCGCGGATCCTCGAGGCGCGGGTGGTCGGGGTCGGTCTCCTCATGGTCCTGTACTTCGGCACCTTCGAGTACATGGACTTCCGCCTCGGCGCCTGGCTGTTCTCGCTGCTCTCGATGCTGGTCATGGGCAACCGGAGCATCCCGCAGCTGATCATCGTCCCGCTCGCCGTCTCGCTCGGCATCTACGTCACCTTCCGCCACCTCTTCACGATCCTGCTCCCGGTATGGACCTGATCCCGCTCGAGGACCTGCTGCAGGGTCTCGCGATCCTGACGGACTGGCGGGTCCACCTGTTCCTCCTGATCGGGGCCGTGGTCGGGATGATCTTCGGCGCCGCGCCCGGGCTCACCGCGCCGGCCGGCGTCGCGCTGTTCCTGCCCCTGACCTACGACATGGGGCTCGACACCTCGATGGCGCTGCTGCTCGGCATTTACGCGAGCGGCTACTTCGCGGGCTCGATCCCGGCGATCCTGATCAACACCCCCGGCACCCCCGGCAACGCCGCCACCGCCCTCGACGGCTTCGAGATGGCGAAGCGCGGCCAGGGCAACCGGGCGATCTCCACCGCCGTGGTCAGCTCCTTCATCGGCGGCCTGTTCTCGCTCGTGCTGCTGTCGACCGTCGCGCCCAGCCTCGCCCGCTTCGCGCTCAAGTTCACCTCGGCGGAGTACTTCTCGGTCGCGCTCCTCGGCCTCGTCTGCGTCGCCGGGATCTCGGAGGGGAGCCTCGCCAAGGGCATCGCCGCGGCGCTGATCGGGGTCCTGGTCAGCACCGTCGGGCTCGATCCGATCAGCGGGGTGCAGCGCTTCACCTTCGGCGAGCCCAACCTCCTCGGCGGGATCCCGATCATCCCGGCGCTGATCGGCCTGTTCGCGATCTCGGAGATGCTCGGCAAGGCGAGGCGCGAGGAGGTGCACGCGACCGTCCTGCCGAGCGAGGAAGAGGCGCCGATCCGCTCGGTCCTGATGGACCACTGGCGGAACAGGTGGCTCGCGCTGAAATCGGCCGCGATCGGCTCGTTCATCGGCCTGCTGCCGGGGACCGGACCGGCGATCGCGTCCTGGGTCAGCTACAGCGACGCGCTCCGGACCCGCAAGCCCGGCGACCAGTTCGGCAAGGGGGAGGTGAAGGGCGTCATCTCCTGCGAGGTCGCGAACAACGCGGTGACCGGCGGCGCCATGATCCCGCTCCTGACCCTCGGCATCCCGGGCGATCCGGTGACCGCGATCCTGATCGGCGCGCTGATGATCCAGGGGATCGAGCCGGGGCCGTTCTTCATGACCCAGCAGACGGCCCTGTTCGTGAGCATCCTGTTCCTCCTGTTCGTCTCGAACTGCTGGATGGTGGCGCTCGGCCTGTCCGCGCGGCAGCTCGCGGCCAAGGTCGTGCGCATCCCCGGAAGCATCATGGTCCCGACCATCACGGTGATGGCGTCGGCCGGCGCGTTCGCGATCAACAACAACCCCTTCGACGTGATCCTGACGATTCTGTTCGGGGTCGTCGGCTACGTCCTGGTCCAGTTCCGCTTCCCGATCGCCGCCGTGGTGCTGGGCATCGTGCTCGGCCCGATCCTCGAGCAGAACCTCAGGAACGCGCTGATCGGCAGCAGCATGGACTTCACCGTGTTCGTCACCCGGCCGATCAGCGCGGTGACACTCGCGGCGATGGTCTTCCTGATCGTCGTCTGGACCCGGCGGAAGGAGGATTTCGGAGCAGAGGCCAGGTCGGCCGACGGACGCTGAGGCAGCTGCGACCGAGAAGAACAAGGGCCGCGCGACCCCGCGGCCCTCCGATGCGCTGCCCGGCCCGGGCCGGAGCCGGACCCCGGATCAGGACTCCTTGGCGAGGCCCGCCTGGTCCAGCGTCGGCTGGAGCTCCTCCATCTCCTCCTCGATCTGCTGGTTGAGTTCCTCCGGGTTCAGGTAGGCCGGGTCGAAGTAGAACTGGGCGAGCAGCTCCTGCCGCTCGGGGTCGGTGACGATCTTCTCGACCGCCGCGCTCAGCTTGTCGACCGCCTCCTCCGGCATGCCCTTCGGGCCGACCAGCGCGAACCACTGCGAGCGGAGGTAGGGGAAGCCCTGCTCGGTGTAGGTCGGGACGTCCGGCAGGTACTGCCAGCGCTCCTCGCCGGCGAGCCCGAGGACCCGGATGTCGCCCTGGCCGCTCTCGTCGAGCATCGGCGGGAAGTTCGAGCCGCCGCCCGACAGGAAGTCCACCTCGCCGGAGAGGAGCTTGACCAGCGCCTCCTTGTTGCCGCCGGAGGTGACGTGGCTGGCGCTGACCCCGAACTTGTCCATGAACACGGCCATCGCGAGGTGCGGCCCGGAGCCGACGCCGGAGCTCGACCAGGTCAGCTGCTCGGTCTTCATCGCCTCGACCAGGTCCTCGAGGCTCTGGTAGGGGCTGTCGGACCGCACCGCGACCCCGGACGGAATCTCGACCATCCGCGCGATTGGCTGGAAGCTCTTGTGGGTGTAGCCGCTGTCCGACATCAGCGGCCGGGCGGCGAGGGTCGAGTCCGAGCCGATCCCGATCGTGTAGCCGTCCGGCCTCGCCTGGGCGAGGTTGGCGAGCCCGACCGCGCCGCCCGCGCCCGGCTGGTTGACGATCACGACCGGCTGGCCGAGCTCCTTCTCCAGCGGCTCCGCGAACATCCGGGCGATCTGGTCGGTCGCGCCACCCTGCGAGAACGGCACGATCATGGTGACCGGCTTCTCCGGATACTCGGCCGAGGCCGGCGCCGCGCCCAGGGCCACGGCGAACACGGCAGCACCAAGCAACGCGTTCCTGAACATC
>DASUSF010000243.1:0-5252 GCA_036375275.1 Geminicoccaceae bacterium
GCATCTGACGGACGTACTCGAGCGTGCGTACTCGGACTCGCGCATCCAGGCGAGCGCGGAAAGCGGTCTGCCAGCCGGCGCCTTCCCGACGACCTGCCCCTACACGCTGGACGAAGCCCTCGATCCGGATTTCCTCCCGGACTGACGACGGATGTCCCGGGGCGCTGGACCCCTAGGTTCGGCCCGCTTCATCGGGCAGATCAGCAGCAGCGGCGCTGGATGAGGCGCCGCGCTCGATCAGCGGCGGCGGCGCTGCAGCCGCTCCTGAATCCCGGCCCGGTCGAGCTGGAAGCCGACGTAGAACCGCTCCGCTCCGCGCCCCGACCCGTCGCCGGGCAGCTCGAAGGTCAGGGTCTCGATCTGGCCGGCGCGGCCGCTGGCGCCCTCGAGATCGAGCCGGACACCGAGGCGGCGCCTGCCCTGGATGCGCTGATCGGGGCCGACCGCCGCCACCAGCAGGTCGAGCACTACCGGCGCCCCGTCGAACGCCGGCCCGGCTTCGGCGACCACGGCGAAGCGAAGCTCCAGTTCGCGGCCGCCATCGACACGTTCGCAGCGGGTGCTGATCTGGTTGATCGCCGCGACCCAGCGGATTGAACCGGCGTCCCGTGCGCCGCCGGGGGCAAAGTCGGTCCTCCGGTGCGCGCCTTCCAGCGGCACCGCGGCCGGGCAGGCGATCGGCGGCGGCGGCTCGTCCTCCATGAGCCAGGCACAGCTTCCGAGGACCGGCAGCAGGAGCGCCGCGGCCAGGACGACCGCGAGCGCCGGCCGACGCGCGCCACGCCGCTTCGAGATCGCCGGCTCGCCTCCGGAAAGGTCATGCTGCACTGTGTGGGCCGCTCCGTTCTACACTCGATCTCCGGCATCCGACCGATGCCAGCTAAGCCGAGGCGGCCGGTCCCGACAAGGCCGCGGGCCCGGCCCAAGACGCTTTGCAAATGGATCCGCGGGCTCGTATCCTGGTATCGGTCCCATGACGATCGCGGCGACACTCGACGGCTTCCCACCAGCGCGCGCCTCGGGCGCGATCGCTGCCCTCGATCTCGGCACCAACAATTGCCGGCTTCTGATCGCGCGCCCACGGGACGAGGCCTTCGAGGTCATCGACAGCTTCTCCAGGATCGTCCGCCTCGGCGAGGGGATCGCGCAGAGCGGCCGGCTTGCCGAGCGGGCCATGGCGCGCACCATCGCGGCGCTCCGGATCTGCTCCCGGATCATGGCTCGCCACGGCTCGATCGAGGCCCGCTGTGTGGCGACCGAGGCCTGCCGACGGGCCGCCAACGGCGCCGACTTCCTGATCCGGGTCCGGCGCGCGACCGGGATCAACCTCGAGGTGATCCATCACGATCAGGAGGTGCGACTCGCCCTGCTCGGGTGCGTGCCGCTGATCGACGAGGACGCCGAGCACGTCCTTCTGGTCGACATCGGCGGTGGCAGCACCGAGATCCTCTGGCTGGACCGGCGCGGCGGCCGCCCGGGCGGGGTGATCCGGGGCGCGGTGTCGCTGCCGCTCGGCGTGGTCACCCTGACCGAGGCGCACTCGGCCGACCCGGATGCGGCGGCCTACGAGGCGATGGTCCGCGAGGTCGGCGCCCGGCTGGCGCCGGTCGAGACCGTGTACGGCCTGGGCGAGCTGTTCGACAACGTCCGGGTTCAGATGATCGGCACCTCGGGCACGGTGACCACGCTCGCGGCGCTGCTGCTCGACCTGCCGCGCTACGACCGGCGCCGGATCGACGGGCTGACGGTCGGGACCGAGGCTCTGGAGCAGGTGACGCAGCGGCTCCGCGGGATGAGCCTGATGGCGCGTGCCGCCCACCCCTGCATCGGCACCGGGCGGGCGGACCTCGTGATCGCCGGCTGCGCGATCCTGGAAGCGATCCTCGGCTGCTGGCCGGTCCGTCGTCTGCGGGTGGCCGACCGCGGTCTGCGCGAGGGCATCCTGCACGGCCTGATGGGCCGCTCCCTCGAGCGCAGCGCCGGCATCAGCATGACCGAAGCCGGCGGCCCCCTCGCCGCGCCGCCCGCCTGAGCCCGTGGCCGACCGCTCGCTCAAGGTCCGGGTCCGCTCGGCCAAAGGTCGCCGCCTGTCCTCGACCCGCTGGCTCGAGCGTCAGCTCAACGACCCGTACGTGCAGCGCGCACGGAAGGAAGGCTACCGCTCGCGCGCCGCCTACAAGCTGCTCGAGATCGACGCGAAGCTCCATCTGCTGCGCAGGGGCATGCGGGTGCTCGACCTCGGCAGCGCGCCGGGCGGCTGGGCGCAGGTCGCCGCCCGCCGTGGCGCGCGCGTGGTCGGCGTGGATCTGCTGCCGGTCGAGCCGCTGGCAGAGGCGTCCTTCCTCAGGGGCGACGTCTTCGACCCGGCGCTGGAAGGGCAGATCGAGGCGGCGCTCGACGGCCGGGCCGACCTGATCCTGAGCGACCTCGCCGCGAGCGCCACCGGCCAGCGGGCGGTCGACCGGCTGCGGGCGGAAGCGCTCGGCGATCTGGTGCTCGATCTCGTGCCCCGGTTCCTGGCGGACGGCGGCGCGGCGCTGATCAAGCTGGTGCGCGGCGCCGAGAATGGCGTCGCCGCCAGGGCGCGTGCGTCGTTCGGCAGGGTCCGCCTGCTGCGGCCCGAGGCGACCCGCAAGGAATCCTCGGAAATCTACCTGGTCGCGGAACGCTATCGAGCGGGCGAGGCGTCGGCGGCGGCGGGTCCGGTCGATCACGTCTGACAAGGGAGAAGGACATGGACCTCGGCCTGGAGCGGCAGCGGGCGATCGTGACCGGCGCGAGCCGGGGCATCGGGCGGGCGATCGCGCTCGAGCTCGCGCGGGAAGGCATGGCGGTCGGCCTCACCGCGCGCGACCAGGCGGCGCTGGATGCGACCGCAGCGGCGATTCGCGACCTCGGTGCCCCCGATCCGGTGGTGGTGCCGGCCGACCTGATGCAGCCGGACGCCGCGGAGCGGATCGTGAAAACCGCGGTCGACGCGCTCGGCGGGCTCGACCTGCTGGTGAACAACGCGGGCGCGACCAAGCGTGGCGACTTCATGGAGCTCGACGAGGCCGACCACATGGACGGCTTCGCGCTCAAGTACCACGGCGCGCGCCGGATGTGCCGGCACGCCTGGCCGCACCTGAAGGCGCGGGGTGGACGGATCGTCAACATCGTCGGCGCCGGCGCCCGTACCCCGAGCGCCGAGTTCACGGTCGGAGGCCCGGTCAATTCGGCGCTGCTCAACTTCACCAAGGCGCTCGCCGACCTCGGCCTCCGGGACGGGGTCCGGGTCAACGCCATCAATCCCGGCCCGATCGAGACCGACCGGCTGACGGTCCGGATCGTGCGCACCGCCGAGGCGCGCGGGGTGGACGAGGATGCGGCGCGGCGGATCATGCTCGAGGAGGCGGGCCTCCAGCGCTTCGGCCGGCCGGAGGAGATCGGCCGTCTGGTCGCCTTCCTGGCCTCCGCGCAGGCCGGCTTCATCCACGGCGCGACGGTCGACATCGACGGCGGCGTGACCCGCGGCATCTGAGCCGGGCGGCCGGCAGCCTCAGAAGGCTGCGGTGCCTTTACCTGCGAGGTGCAGAAATCGCTGAGCGGCCGCAGGACCCGGCGCCGCCGGGTACGCCGCCGATCGGTCCGGGCCGACCTCGCTACGCTCTCTTGACCTTCGGCGGCCACGATGGCTGCACGTCCTTCGGGGTCGAAGGGGAGGTCGTCGATCGTGCGAACCCTGCATGTCGCGCTCGCGCTCACCGGCGCCACGGTGCTCGCGTGCGCGCCCTACTACCTCGACCGGAACGGCTCGCCGTCCGCGCGCGAGGTCGAGGATCCGGCGCCCGCGCCGCGGATCGACGCCCGTCCGAGCCTGCTCCTGACCGACTGGCGGTGCACGCGCGGCGAGGACTGGATCGCCGTCGAGGGCGAGGTCCGGAACATCGGCCACCGGATGCTCGCGAACGTGACCGCGGTCGGCGTGTTCCAGGCCGGGAACAAGGACCTGGTCAAGTCGGACCGCGCGCTGCTCCGGAACGCCACGCTGCTCCCGGGCCAGACCAGCGCCTTCGAGGTCAGGACCGCGGACGAGCCGGCGATCGCGTCGTGCGCGCTCGACTTCGGCCACCTGATGGGCGGCGCGATCCGCTTCACCGAGGCGCTCGATCCGGCCGACATCGGCCCCGAGCAGGTACGCGCGCTGCAGCTCGAGCTGATCGACCTGGGCTACGACCCCGGCCGACCCGACGGCCTGATCGGACCCAGGACCCGGGACGCCATCTTCGCCTTCCAGGAGGACCACGACCTCCGCCCGGACGGCCTGATCTCGGCGGAGCTGCTGGCGCTGCTCGGCGCCGGCGCCTGACGCCGGCGGATCAGCCTGCGACTGGCCGCCGCGCGCTCGGATCGCGCACCGACGGCCACTTCCGCACCTTGTCGTCCTCCGGGGCGCCGAACTGGCTGCGGAAGTACTCGATGGTCTTCACGAGCCCGTCGCCCAGCTCGGTGGAGGGCGACCAGCCGAGCAGCTCCCTGGCCCTGGTGATGTCGGGTCGGCGCTGGACCGGGTCGTCCTTGGGCAGCGGCTGGCGGACCACCTGGGAGGTCGAGCCGGTCAGCTCGATGACCCGCTCGGCGAGCTCGCGGATGGTCATCTCGGCCGGATTGCCGAGGTTGATCGGGCCGGTCACCGCATCGTCGCTGTGCATCAGGCGGACCAGCCCGTCGATCAGGTCGTCGACGTAGCAGAACGCCCGCGTCTGCTGGCCGTCGCCGTAGATGGTCAGGGAGTCCCCGTTCAATGCCTGGACGATGAAGTTCGACACCACGCGGCCGTCCTGCGGGTGCATGTGCGGCCCGTAGGTGTTGAAGATCCGCGCCACCTTGATCTTCAGGCCGTGCTGGCGGTGGTAGTCGAAGAACAGCGTCTCGGCGCAGCGCTTGCCCTCGTCGTAGCACGCGCGCGGGCCGATCGGATTGACGTGGCCCCAGTAGGTCTCCCGCTGCGGATGCTCGTGCGGATCGCCGTAGATCTCGCTGGTCGACGCCTGGAGAATCGTCGCCTTCAGCCGCTTGGCGAGGCCGAGCATGTTGACCGCGCCCATGACGCTGGTCTTGGTCGTCTGGACGGGGTCGAACTGGTAGTGGATCGGCGAGGCGGGGCAGGCCAGGTTGAAGATCGCATCGACCTCGACATAGAGCGGGAAGGTGATGTCGTGGCGGATGAACTCGAAGCGCGGGTGACCGAGCAGGGACAGGATGTTGTCCCG
>DASUSF010000244.1:0-4703 GCA_036375275.1 Geminicoccaceae bacterium
TAGCCCTCGACCTCGAGCTCGTTGAGCGCGAGGTAGTGCGGCGCCGTGTCGGCGGTGACGGGGAGGCCCCGCGCCTTCGCCCGGCGGACCGCATCGACGCCCGCCGCGGTCGAGAGGTTGGCGAAGTGGCAGGCGCCGCCGGTCAGCTCGACCAGCCGGAGATCGCGCTCGATCAGGATCACCTCCGCGACCGCGGGAATGCCAGCGAGGCCGAGGCGGGTCGCGATTTCTCCCTCGTTCATCACCCCGCCGCCTACGAGCGCCGGGTCCTCCGGGTGCTGGAAGATCCGCGCGTCGATCGAGCAGGCGTAGGCGAGCGCCCGGCGCATCACGAGGCTGTTCACGACCGCGTGATGGCCGTCGGTGAAGCCGACCGCGCCGGCCTCCTTGAGCAGGCCGAGCTCGGCGAGCTCGCGTCCGGCGCAGGCGCGGGTCAGCGCGCCGTAGGGGTAGACCTTGGCGCGGCGCTGCTGGCGGGCGCGGCGGGCCACGAACTCGACCATCGCCGGATCGTCGATCGGCGGGGCGGTGGTCGGCAGGCACGCGAGGCTGGTGACGCCGCCGGCCGCCGCGGCGCGGGTCCCGCTCGCGAAGGTCTCCTTGTGCTCGGCGCCCGGCTCGCCGAGCTGCACCCGGAGATCCACCAGGCCCGGCGCGAGGCAGGCGCCTTCCGCCTCGATCACCTCGGCGCCCTCGGGCACGCCGTCCACGAACAGCCCCGGGCCGAGATCGACGATCCGGCCGTCCTCGATCAGCAGCCCGCCACCGGGCACGTCGAGCCCGCTCGCCGGGTCGAGCAGCCGGGCGTCCCGGATCAGGGTCCGGTGCTTCATGCCGCCTTCCGGAGCTCCCGGGTCAGGACCTCGAGGCAGGCCATCCGCACCGCGACCCCGAGCTCGACCTGCTCCAGGATCGCGCTCCGGTGGATGTCGTCCGCCAGCGTGCCGTCGATCTCGACGCCCCGGTTCATCGGCCCCGGATGCATCACCAGGGCGTCCGGCTTCGCGGCCTCGAGCTTGGCCCGGGTCAGGCCGTAGCGGTGGAAGTACTCGCGCACGCTGGGCACGAAGCTGCCCTGCATCCGCTCGGTCTGGAGGCGGAGCATCATCACGATGTCCACGTCCGCGAGGCCGCGCTCCATGTCCGTGAAGACCTCGACGCCATAGCGCTCGATGCCGCTCGGCAGGAGCGTCGGCGGGCCGACCACCCGCACCCGTGCGCCGAGCGTGGTGAGCAGGAGGATGTTCGAGCGCGCGACCCGGGAGTGCAGGATGTCGCCGCAGATCGCGACGGTCAGCCCCTCGATCCGCCCCTTGCGCCTGCGGATGGTGAGCGCATCGAGCAGCGCCTGGGTCGGGTGCTCGTGGCTGCCGTCGCCGGCGTTGATGACCGCGCACGCGACGTGCCGGGCGAGCAGCGCCACGGCGCCGCTTTCGGAGTGCCGGACCACCAGCACGTCCGGGTGCATGGCGGTGAGCGTGAGCGCGGTGTCGATCAGGGTCTCGCCCTTCTTGATCGAGGACGCGGCGACCGACATGTTGACCACGTCCGCGCCGAGCCGCTTGCCCGCGAGCTCGAACGAGGTCCGGGTCCGGGTCGAGTTCTCGAAGAACAGGTTGATCTGGGTCAGCCCGCGGAGCGTCGCGAGCTTCTTGTCCGCCTGCCGGTTGATCCCGACGTAGACGTCGGCGCGGTCGAGCAGGTGGCGGATGTCGTCCGGGCCCAGGCCCTCGATGCCGAGGAGGTGGGTATACCGGGGCGTGGTCGGGAGGTTCTGGAGCGCCATGGGGGCGGACTATGCGGCGGCTCTCGCGGGCCCGCAAGCCGACACGACGGGCAACCAGAGAGAGGAGACCCGATGCGCATCGCCGTATTCAGCACGCAGCCGTACGACCGCCGCTTTCTGGACCGCGCCAGCGCGGGGACGGCGCACCGGCTCACCTATTTCGAGGAGCGGCTGAGCGCCCGCACCGTCCCCCTCGCCGACGGCGCCGACGCGGTCTGCGTGTTCGTCAACGACCACCTCGACCGGGAGGTCGTCGCGGATCTGGTACGGCGCGGCGTCCGCCTGATCGCGCTCCGCTGCGCCGGGTTCAACAACGTGGATCTCGCCGCGGCCGAGGAGCACGGCCTGCGCGTGGTCCGGGTGCCGGCCTACTCGCCCCACGCCGTCGCCGAGCACACCCTCGCGCTGATCCTGGCGCTCAACCGGAAGATCCACCGCGCCTACAACCGGGTGCGCGAGGGCAACTTCGCCCTCCATGGCCTGCTCGGCTTCGATCTCCACGGCCGGACCGCGGGCGTCGTCGGGACCGGGCAGATCGGTGCCGTGGTGGCCCGCATCCTCACCGGCTTCGGCTGCCGGGTCCTCGCCCACGACCTCCGGCCCGACCCGGACCTCGAGGCCGAGGGCGTCGCCTACCGGCCGCTCGCCGACCTGCTCGCGGCCAGCGACGTCGTGACCCTGCACTGCCCGCTCACGCCCGAGACCCACCACATGATCGACGCCGCCGCGCTGGCGGGGATGCGGCCGGGGGTGATGCTGATCAACACCAGCCGCGGCGCGCTGGTCGACACCCGGGCGGTCATCCGGGCGCTCAAGCACGGCACCCTCGGCGCGCTCGGCCTCGACGTCTACGAGGAGGAGGCCGATCTCTTCTTCCAGGACCTCTCGGGGACCGTGATCCGGGACGACGTCTTCGCCCGCCTCCTCACCTTCCCGAACGTCCTGGTCACCGCGCACCAGGCGTTCTTCACCGAGGACGCGCTGACCAACATCGCCGACACCACCCTCGCCAACATCGAGGCCTTCGCGTCCGGCCAGGAACTGGCCAACGAGGTCACCACCGACCTTCTGGCGCCAGTCAGGTGAGGAGCGCGAGGACGAGCGGCATGGTCAGCGCGGCGGCGAGCGTGGTCCAGGTGATCAGCGCCGCCATGAGGGGGGCGTCGCCGCCCATCTGCCGGGCGAGGACGTAGCTCGACGCCGAGATCGGCACGGCGTTGAACAGGATCGCCGCCGCCGCGGTCAGCCCCTCGACCGCGAACGCCCGGCAGAACAGGGCGGTCAGCGCCGGCATGAGCAGCAGCTTGAGGGCCAGCGTCAGCGCGATCGCCCGCTTTTCCTGGCCGAGCCGGACCAGCTCGAGCCCGGCGCCGACGCACAGCAGGCCGAGCGGCAGGGCTGCGCGGGCGAGGATGTTCAGGACTTCCCCGAGCGCCGCCGGCAGGCGGAGGCCGAGGGCGTTGGCGGCGAAGCCGACGACGCAGGCGAGGATCAGCGGGTTGCGGAGCACCGAGCGGACGGGGCTCCGCTCGCCGGCCGGCACGTCGCCGTAGCGCGCCAGCGCCAGGATCGCCACCACGTTGACCGCGGTGATCACGACGAAGACCACGATCCCCATGACCTCGAGCCCGGCCGACCCGTAGAGCGCGCCGGCCCCGGCGAGGCCGACGTAGGTGTTGGTCCGGACCGAGCCCTGCACGACCGACGAGAAGCCGGCATCGCCGATCGCGACCAGCGGGCGGAGCAGGAGAGCCGCAGCGGCCGTCGCGCACACCGCGGCGACCAGGGCGGAGGCGACCGGCAGCACCCGGAAGCTCGCGAGGTCGACGCTCGCCGTGGTCTGGAACAGGAGCGCCGGCAGGAGCAGCCAGTAGACCAGCCGCTCGGCGTCGGCGAAGAACGCGTCGCCCGGAAACCCGCGGCGCCTCAGCAGATGGCCCAGCGCGATCAGCAGGAAGACGGGCGCGAGCGCGCCGAAGGTGGTCGTCATGAACGAGGTCGGCCGGGCTCTGGTTGTCGTTCTTCCGCGGCGCTTGCGAGCGCTCTAGCGCGGCGGCTCGGCAAAGACACGCAGCTTCGGTCTCCTCGCTAGCCGCGCCGGACGACCGCTCTGCGACGAAAGAGAAAGGGCGGTGGAGCCGCCCTTTCGTCATCGCGCGGAGGCCGAGCAGGCTACTGCGACTTCGGCCGCGGGTCGTCCTCTGGATTGACGTAGGTGAGGCCCCACGGTCCGACCGTGCTGATCTGGATGATCGTCTCCTCGTCGATGAAGACATAGTGAGCCATGTCAGGAGGAAGGGCGAAGAAACTGCCTGCAGGCAGGGCCCGGGCCTGACCCTGATCGGCGGTCTTCCCCATCCCCAACCGGAACGTCCCCGAGATCACCGTAACCACCTCGTCGACCGGATGCATGTGCGGTGGAACGGCATAGCCCTCCGGAAGCTTGAGCCGGAGCGCGAACAAGCCTTCCTTGCTCGGATCTCCGAACAGGACAGCTGCCTCCGCTCCGGGCGGGAGCACGGCGGGCGCCGGGCCCCATTCGATCTCCTGCGGGGAGACGACCGTGTGCCCATCCATCGTCCCGGCCGCAGCCGTGGCGGCGGCCGCTGCGACCGCCACGGCGGCGATCAGGCTTGGCACTGTGATCCGCATTGGATGAACCTCCCGTAGACCAAGAGCCGCTCACCCCGGGCGTCCGGGCGCCTGAAGGCGGCTCGAAACCAGCATTCTATGTTCGCATCAGGCCGCGCACAATCAGGGCTTGCAGTGCGCCCGGAGCTTGCGGGCGCACCGCCGAGCGCCCGGACTGGCCCGCCGCGTCCCCCTCTTGACGCGCCGCGGCGGAGGGTGCCGATAGGTCCGGGGCCGGATCGGGAGGCGACGATGGCGGACGAGGTCGACTACGTCGTGGTGGGCG
>DASUSF010000245.1:0-9686 GCA_036375275.1 Geminicoccaceae bacterium
CGAGCACAAGATCAGCCCGCCCGGCATGACCGCCTACGGCCGCGACGAGGCGAACGCGATCTTCATGGCCGGCGATGCCGCGTTCACCCTCGTCGATTCGACCCACTTCGGCGACTTCAACGACGAGAACAAGTCGCGGATCGCCGGCAAGGTCGGCATGGCCCGGTTCCCGGTCGGGCCGCGCAACGAGGAGGCGATCGCCTGGAACGAGATCTGGGGCTGGGCGATCCCGAAGGGCGTGCCCGACGAGCGGAAGGCGGTCGCCAAGGAGATGCTCGGCGCCATGCTCACCGACATCGACGGTCAGGTGAACCAGTGGAACGAGACCGGCGGGCCGCCGCCGAGCATGAAGGCCTGGGAGGTGATCGCCGCCGACGACCCGGTCTTCGCGCAGCTCAAGCACGCGGTGTTCGACGCCAACATCCCGACCCACTCGGCCTACTACTTCCCGAACTGGCCGGCGGTCCACAAGGCGTACTCGGACGCGGTGATCGGCGCCGTCTCGGGCGCGCGGGAGGACATCCCGGCGGCGCTCGAGGCGAGCGTCCAGACGGTGCACGACGCGGCCACGGGCAACTGACCGGCTGCTGACGCCCGAAGGTCCGGACCATGGCGCTCGCGCGCGCTACGGTGCCGACGCCGCCCGGAGGACCGGCTCCGGCGGCGTCGCCCCGCCGCTTCAGGCTGGGCGAGAAGGAGCGGTTCATGCTGCTCCTGATCGCCCCGGCGGCGAGCGTGCTGATCATGTTCCAGATCGTCCCGATCGTGATCGGGGCGAACGCCAGCTTCCGGCACTGGCCGCTCTACGACCCGTCGGGCGAGTGGCTCGGGCTCGAGCACTACGTCCGGGTGCTGACCGATCCGGTCTTCCTCGGCGTCGTGCTGCCCAACACCCTGCTCCTGATGGTGAGCTCGGTCCTGATCTCGCTGATCCTCGGCCTTGCGCTCGCGCACCTCCTGAACCGGGACTTCCTCGGCCAGCGGATCGTCCAGACCGTGATCCTGCTGCCGCTGATGATCGCCCCGGTGATCGCCGCGACCATGATGCGCTGGGTGTTCAACGACCAGTTCGGGATCGTCTCGGTGGTCTGGGAGGCGATGGGCTTCGCGCCCCAGGCGTGGCTCGCCTCGCGCTGGCCGGCGTTCTCGATCATCGTCTTCACCGACGTCTGGATCTGGACGCCCTGGTTCACGATCATCCTGCTCGCCGGCCTGAAGTCGCTGCCCAAGGAGCCCTACGAGGCGGCCGCGATCGACGCCGCGACCAGGTGGCGGATGTTCACCCACCTGACGCTGCCGATGCTGCGGCCGGTGATCGCGGTGTGCGTCGTGATCCGCTCGATCGACGCGTTTAGGACCTTCGATCAGGTCTGGGTGATCAGCCAGGGCGGGCCCGCACGGCAGACCGAGGTGTTCAGCGTCTACGCCTACGTCGAGGCCTTCCATAACCTCAACTTCGGGCGCGGGTCGGCGGCCGCGATCGTCGGCGCGATCATCATCATGGTCCTCGGCATCGTCCTCTACCGCCTGCTCGACCGCTACATGGACGTCTCGCGGTGAGCACCCCCGCGGCGGCGCTGCCGCACCACGAGCACCGCGGCAGCGGCTTCTTCGACGCGCTCGCGCCGGGCGGCAAGCGGGTCCTGTTCATCCTCGCCCTGCTCGCGACGCTCTTCCTGTTCGCGTTCCCGGCGTTCTGGCTGATCCTGACCTCGCTGCGCCCGGCCTGGGGGGTGTTCTACGTCCACCGCGGCACCGACTTCACGCTGTCGAACTTCTCGACCGTGCTGGAAGAGGAGATCGTGGTCCGGGCGTTCATCAACAGCTTCGTGATCGCGACCGTCGCCACCGCGCTCTCGATCGTGGTGACCGTGACCTCCGGCTACATGCTGTCCCGCTTCAAGGGCCGGGTCGCGAGCACCTGGTTCGGGACGATCTACGTGTTCCGGACCGTGCCCTACATCTCCTGGGTGCTGCCGCTCTACTTCGTCACGCAATGGCTCGGCATCTTCGACACCTACGCGGGGCTGCTGCTCCCGCACATCGCCGTCCACATCTGCTTTTTCTCATGGATCATGAAGGGGTTCTTCGATTCCATTGATCCGTCGATGGAATACGCGGCGCTGATCGACGGCTGCACCCGCTGGGGCGCGTTCATCCGGGTCGCGCTGCCGTCGGCGATCCCGGGCATCGCGGCGCTCTCGATCCTGTGCTGGCTCTACACCTGGAACGAGTTCCTGTTCGCGCTGATCCTGACCTCGCACAACACGCCGATGATCACGGTCACGATGGCGCAGTTCGTGACCGAGCTCGGGACCGAGTGGAACCTGATGAGCGCGACCGCCGTGATGGCCATGGGCCCGGCGCTGATCATCACGATCTTTGGCCAGAAGTATGTGATCCGGGGGCTTCGCGTCTGATGGGAAGAGTGACGCTGCAGGGCGTGCACAAGCGCTACGGCGCGGTCACCGCGGTCAGCGACGTCAGCCTCGAGATCCAGGACCAGGAGTTCGTGGTCCTGGTCGGGCCGTCCGGCTGCGGCAAGTCGACCACGCTCCGGATGGTCGCCGGGCTCGAGGAGATCACCGGCGGCACGATCGCGATCGGCGAGCGGGTGGTGAACGACCTGCCGCCCAAGGACCGCGACATCGCGATGGTGTTCCAGAACTACGCGCTCTACCAGCACATGACGGTGTACGACAACCTGGCCTTCGGGCTCAGGAACCGGAAGGCGCCGGAGAGCCGGATCCGCGACGAGATCGAGCACGCGGTCGGCATCCTCGGGATCGGTGAGCTCCTGGGCAGAAAGCCCCGCCAGCTCTCCGGCGGCCAGCAGCAGCGCGTCGCCCTCGGGCGCTGCATCGTCCGCCACCCGCAGGTCTTCCTGTTCGACGAGCCGCTCTCGAACCTCGACGCCAAGCTGCGGGCGCAGATGCGGATCGAGCTCAAGCGGCTGCGCGAGCGGGTGCCGACGACCTCGATCTACGTCACCCACGACCAGGTCGAGGCGATGACCCTCGGCGACCGGGTCGTGGTGATGAAGGACGGCCACGTCCAGCAGGTGGGCACGCCCTGGGAGATCTACACCCGCCCGAGCTCGCGCTTCGTCGCCGGCTTCATCGGCTCGCCGGCCATGAACTTCGTCGATGTCGCGGTCGAGGGCGAGGGCGACGACGTCTGGCTCCGCCAGGCCGGCATGACGATCCCGGCCCCCGCCGAGCGACGGGCGGCGCTCGCCGCGTACGTCGGGCGGAAGGTGACGCTCGGCGTCCGGCCCGAGCACGTGAGCATCGCCGACGGCGTGCCGGGCCCGGTCGTCGAGGGCCGGATCGACGTCACCGAGCAGCTCGGCTCCGAGCTCCAGGTCGACGTCCTGGTCGGCGACACCCCGATCATCGTCAGCCGGATCGATCCCGAGCGCGCGCTCGCGCCCGGCCAGCCGGTCCGCCTCGCGCTCAACCCCGCGCGCCTGCACTTCTTCGACCGCGAGACGGAGGCCGTGATCCCGTGAGCGAGGCAGCGAACGACCAGGCGCCGCTGGTGCTCGACGGCATGAAGGTGGTGAGCTTCTGCCACTACCTGCAGGGCCCGGCCGCGGCCCAGTACCTCGCCGACATGGGCGCCGACGTGATCAAGGTCGAGCCGATCGGCGGCGCGTTCGAGCGCGGCTGGTCGGGCGCCCGCACCTACGTCGACGACGTCTCGGCCTTCTACCTCTGCGCCAACCGCAACAAGCGCTCGGTCGCGCTCGACCTCAAGCACCCGGACGGCGTCGCCGCGGCGCGGAAGCTGATCGCCGGGGCGGACGCGGTCATGGAGAACTTCCGGCCGGGCGTCATGGACCGGCTCGGGCTCGGCTACGCGGACGCCAGGAAGGTCAACGAGACGGTGATCTACGCGTCCGCGACCGGCTTCGGCGGCGACGGCCCGATGGTCGGCAGGCCCGGCCAGGACCTCCTGATCCAGGCCTATTCCGGCCTCGTCGCCTCGACCGGCCACTTCCACGAGCGGCCGACCCCGATCGGGTTCGCCGCCGCCGACCAGCACGGCGCGGCGCTGCTCGCGATGAGCATGATCGGCGCCTACGTCCGCCAGCTGACGAAGGGGCAGGGGACCCGGATCGACGCGAGCCTGCTCTCAGCCGGCCTCGACCTCCAGACCGAGCCGCTCACCATCTACTTCACCAAGCGCGCCAACGCCGAGATCATGCGCCGCAACCAGAACCTCGCGACCTGGTTCCACGAGGCGCCCTACGGCGTCTATCGTCTCCAGGACTGCTGGCTGGCGCTGTCGATGAACGAGGGGCCGAAGCTCGCCCGCGCGCTGCAGAGCGCCCGCCTCGCCGAGGTCGCCGAGGTCGACCGCTACCACGAGCGGGACCGCTTCGCCGAGGTCCTGGCGGACGAGCTGAAGGACCGGACGCTCGAGAGCCTGATCCCCGGGTTCGACCAGGAGAAGATCTGGTACCAGCGGGTCAACAGCTACGACGACCTGATGGACGACCCGCAGATCCGGCACAACGGCACGTTCCGCGAGGTCGAGGTCAAGGGCGGCAAGGCGGTCCTGGTCAACCACCCGGTCCGCTACGACGGCCGGACCCCGCCGCTCCGCCGCCTGCCGATCGAGGTCGGCGAGGACACCCGGGAGGTCCTGGCCGAGGCCGGCTATGGGGCCGACGAGATCGACCGGCTGATCGCCTCCGGCGCCGCCCGCGCCCCGGCCTGATGCCGGACCAGGAGGTCTTTTTCTGGCAGGCCTGCGAAGGCAGACCCTGCCTTCTGCAGGCCATGCCGAGCATCCGCATCGAGCGGGCGGTGGGGTCAAGGATCTTCGACCGGCGAAGCCGGGGTGCTCCGCGCGTCCTTGACCTCCGCCGGTCGATGCCATTCGCGCGCGGCCAGCCCCGAGTGGGCCGGGCGTCCGCAGAGGCGGAATGGTCTGGGTCGAGGCGCGGCGTCGAAGCCTCCCTCTCCCCTTGCGGGTGAGGGTGAGGGTGAGGGTGAGGGGCGGCCGCGCGGCACAAAGCGGGGAGACGACGACATGAGCGACTTCTACGTGGCGGTCGGCGACGAGGTCAGCTTCGCCAAGACCATCGGCGAATCCGACGTCTACCTGTTCGCCGGCATCACCGTCGACCTCTCGCCCAACCACGTCAACGAGGCGTTCATGGCGAAGTCGGCCTACGGCCGGCGGATCGCCCACGGCGTGCTCCTGGTCGGCTTCATGTCGACCACCTCGACCCTGATGATCGAGAAGTGCGCCGGCACGGGATCCGGCGAGACCCCGGTGTCGCTCGGCTACGACCGGGTCCGCTTCCTCGGCCCCGCCTTCATCGGCGACACGATCACCGTCACCTACCGGATCGCCGAGATCGACCCCGAGCGCCGCCGCTCGCGCTCCGAGATCGAGGTCAGGAACCAGGCGGGCGAGCTGATCGCGGTCGCCCAGCACATCCTGAAGTGGGTCCGGAACCCGGCCGCCTGAGCGCCGTCGCGGGAGCGAAGCACGATGTCGGACGACGACCTCCGCCGCCTCCTCGACCTCGAGGCGATCAGGCAGCTGAAGGCGCGCTACTGCCGCTACGTCGACACCAAGCAGTGGGACCGGCTCGCCACCCTGTTCACGTCCGACACCCGCTTCGAAGGCTTCGGCTCGGCCCCGACCGGCGCGGGGCCCGACGAGTTCATCCGCGGCATCTCGGGGCGCCTCGCCAACGCGGTCTCGATCCACCACTGCCACACCCCGGAGATCGTGTTCACCGGGCCGGACAGCGCGCGCGGGGTCTGGGCGATGATGGACCTGCTCCAGTTCCCGCCCGGGCAGAGCCCGCGCGAGGCGCCCGGCCGCCGCGGCTTCCGCGCCTACGGCCACTACGAGGAGGCGTACCGGCGCGACGGCGGCGTCTGGCGGTTCTGCTTCCTCCGCCTGACCCGGCTCCGGATCGACCCGCTGCCGGACGACCACCCGGAGCCGCGCGCCGACCTCCTCGCCGCGTCGCCCGACTGGCTCGATCGCGGCATCTGAAGGTTGGCGGCGGCCCGGCCCGGCCGGCGCCCATGATCATTGACCGGCGCCGGCCCGGCTCCAGTTCCTTCTCTTGACCAACACAAAGAAGGAGGCATCGAACATGCGCAAGCTCGCCCTCGGCGCCGCGCTCGTGGCGCTCGCTCCCGGCCTCGCCCTCGCCGGCGAGGAGGTGGTCTACGACGTCGACGGCCAGCCCTACGCCGGCTACTACGCCGCTCCGGAGAGTGATCCGAAGGGCCTGGTCCTGATCATCCACGACTGGGACGGTCTCGGCGACTACGAGGAGCAGCGGGCCGACATGCTCGCCGAGATGGGCTACGCCGCGTTCGCGGTCGACCTGTTCGGCCAGGGCAACCGCCCCGAAACCACCGAGGCCAGGCGGGCCGAGACCCGCAAGCTGTACGACGACCGCGACGCCATGCGCGCCCGCATCCTCACCGGGCTCGAGACCGCGCGCGAGCGGGTCGACCTGCCGGCGGTGGTCATGGGCTACTGCTTCGGCGGTGCGGCGACCCTGGAGCTCGCGCGCTCGGGCGAGGCCCCGGAGGTCACCGGCTACGCCAGCTTCCACGGCGGCCTCCAGACTCCCGAGGGCCAGTCCTGGGAGGGCGCCGACACGCCGCTCCTGGTCATGCACGGCGGCGCCGACACCTCGGTCACCATGGACCACGTCGCGACCCTCGCCGCCGAGCTCGAAACCGCCGGCACGCCCTACGAGATCCAGGTCTACTCCGGGGCGCCGCACGGCTTCACCGAGTTCGGCTCCGACCGCTACCAGGAACGCGCCGACCAGGAGAGCTGGGAGGCCTTCTCCGACTTCCTCGCCGAGCAGTTCGGCAGCACCTGACCGGGCAGCCGCCCGGCGGGTTCATCCGACCGGCCGGCCCGCCCGGCCGGCAGCGCCTCCCGTGGTCGCCGGGCTCGACCCGCGCGATGCAGAGGTGGCCAAACGCTGCGATCCGGCCATCCCACGCTGGCGCCGAGGACACTTATGTCCTACCCTCCTGGCGATGAAGGGGCGGCAGCTGATCCGGAGGCTGGCGGCCGCAGGCGTCGAGATCATCGAGAGTCGGGGCAAGGGCGGGCATGTCGTGGCGCGCCACGCCGGCCGGCAGACCACCATCCCGACGCACGGCAGTCGCGACATCGGGCCGAACTTCATCCGCGAGATCTGCAAGCAGCTCGGGCTCGACCCGAGGAAGATTCTCTAGGAGCGACCCGCGTTGCGCTACCCGCTCGAGCTCGAACCCGACGACAACGGCACGATCGTCGCCCGCGTGATCGATGTCCCGGAGGCGATCACGGTCGGGCGGGACCAAGCGGACGCCCTGGATCAGGCGGCCGACGCGCTGCTGACCCTGTTCGCGCACCGGATGGCCGAGGGCGAGGCGCTTCCTCTCCCGTCACCCCCGAAGCGGGGCCAGCCCTGCGCGACGCTGCCGGCCATCGTCGACGCCAAGATCGCGATCTACCGGGCGATGCGCGAGGCCGGCCTGCCCCAGACAGCGCTCGCCGAACGGCTCGGCTGCGATCCCCGCCAGGTGCGCCGCCTGCTCGACCTCGACCACGCCTCCCGCCTCGACCACCTCGAAGCCGCCCTCGCCGCGCTCGGCAAGCGCCTCGTGCTCGAGGTCCAGGACGCGGCGTAGCCCGTCCCGGACAGCGCGACCCCCGCGATCGAGCCCGGCAGACCGCACGGCTTCACCGGGTTCGGCTCCGAGCGCTACCAGGAGCGCGCGGGCCAGGAGAGCTGGGAGGCCGTCTCCGACTTCCTCGTCGACCGGTTCGGCATGGGCAACGATCCGCTTGCGCGCGGACGGCGACGTGTCAGACTAGGGGTTGAGCGCAAGGTCAGTCCGCGACCCAACGCGGCGGGGTGGAAGCCATGTCCAGCAGGGCGTTCGTCTCGGCTCCGGTCCTTGTTGCCTTCATCCTTGCCCTCATCGCCGCCACGGCAGGCCCGTCGCCCGGCGCGCGGGCGGATCAGCCGGCCTTCACCTGGCAGGAGGGCCGCCACTTCGACGGGCGCTCCGAGCACGTCGTGGTGGCGCACGACCCGAAGTGGCTGCTCGCCGGCGGGACGCTGGTGCTCGATTTCACGGCCGATCGCCTGAAGGGCGTCCAGGGCCTGCTGTCCAAGGACGCGCGGGGGTTCGGCGACGGCGGCCACCTCGTCATCTGGCTCGACGAGGGCAGGCTCGTCGTGCGGCTGCAGGACCGGAAGAACGACCACCTCGTCCAGAGCCCCGCGAACGCGGTGAAGAAGGCGGTGCCGACCCGGTTGTCGCTCGCCTTCGGGCCGGGCGGGATGAAGCTCTTCCTCGACGGCACGGCGGTCGGCAGCAACCCGCATGCCGGCGGTCTCCAGGGCAACCAGGAGCCGCTGGTGATCGGCGCCCGCGACTGGAAGAGCGAACCTCGTGCGGCCGACAACCTGGACGCGTTCTTCGCCGGCACGGTCGGTGGGCTCGCGCTCTACGACCGCGCCCTCGACGCGCCTGCGATCGCGGCCCTTGGCCCGGCCGGCACTGCGCTGGCGCAGGCGGCCGTCCCACCTGCCGGCGTGGCGCAGCCGGTAACCGGCGTCGCCCCCGCGACCAGCCCGCAGCCGCCGGGCGGCGCGGTCACCAGCGCACCGGTCGACCTCAAGCTGCCGCCCGAGGTCGTCACGCGCCCGGTGCAGCCGGTGATCGTCGAGACCGGCCCGACGATCACCGTCACGCCCGAGAAGCTGGACACCGGCTCCGTCGCCGATAACCTCGCCCTGCGTCCTCAGCAAGGCGTGGAGCTCCGCGGCGGGGCGCTGGGCCTGATCAAGCTGACCCGGCCGACCGAGGAGACCCCGGTCCTGCTGATGTTCGAGGACCGGGCGAAGAAGGCCGCGGGTTCAGAGGACATCGACGAGCAGCGGGCGGCCCTGTTCGTCGAGCTGGTCAAGACGGCCTTCAAGCCGCGGAAGTCGAACGAGGATCTGCGTGCGCTCGAGTGGTGGGCGACGGTCATGAAGCAGAAGCGGATCGACGCCGCCAGGGGCGCGCAGCAGGCGTACGCCGACTGGCAGCGGGGCACCGCCGGCCCGCGGCCGTCGAGAACCGACGTGCTGCTCGGCTTCGACAAGGACCCGCCCAGCTACGAGGCGCTGCTCGCGAGCGGCTTCGAGCGGGTCTCCGGCCTGGGAACCGCCGCCGCCAACCAGTCGTGGCGGAAGGCGCTGCAGCGGCTGGAGGCGGCCAGGGTCGAGCTGCAGAGCGCCGCCGGCGGCGACGTCGATGCGAAGGCGATCATCGACGGCGTGGTCACGACGCTCAGCCTGCTGAAGGACGGGTTCACCGGCTGGACCACCGTCGCCGGCACCGCCTACAGCATCGCATCGAGCCGCTGGGAGCAGGTCCAGGAGGCGGAGGGGCTGCCCGGCAAGCTGGACGGCTTCCTGAGCTTCGCGCGCGCCACGACCCCGAGCCTGACCGAGAGCCTCTACACCGAGGAGGGCGCCAAGCAGGCCTACGTCGCCCTGATCGAGACCACCCTTTAGCGGCAGAGACGCAGGCCCTTGATCCATCTGTCATCGCCGGGCTCGACCCGGCGATCCAGACGGGCCGTCCTCGCGTGCCCCGGCGAGCGCCTCCGCTGGATGCCCGGGCCGAGCCCGGGCATCACAG
>DASUSF010000246.1:0-5784 GCA_036375275.1 Geminicoccaceae bacterium
CTTCGGCACCAACATCGGGATCGGCAGCCAGGGGATCGTGATCGACGGCACCGACGCGCAGAAGCGGCGCTACCTCCCGGGCCTCGCCTCGGGCGAGATCATCGGCTCGTTCTGCCTGACCGAGCCCGACGTCGGCTCGGACGCCGCGTCCCTCAAGACCCGGGCGACGCGCGCCGGCGACGCCTACGTCCTGCACGGGACCAAGCGCTACATCACCAACGCGCCGCGCGCCAACGTCTTCACGGTGATGGCGCGGACCGATCCGGATGAGCCGGGTGCCCGCGGGGTCTCGGCGTTCCTGGTCGATGCCGACACGCCCGGGATCCGGCTCGGCAAGCCCGAGCGCAAGATGGGCCAGAAGGGCGCGCACGTGTGCGACGTCGTGTTCGAGGACGCCCGCGTGCCGGCCGACGCGCTGATCGGCGGGATCGAGGGCCAGGGCTTCAAGACCGCGATGAAGGTCCTGGACCGCGGCCGCCTCCACATGGGCGGCGTGTGCGCCGGCGTCGCGCAGCGGCTGATCCGGGAGAGCGTCGCCTACGCCATGGGCCGCAGGCAGTTCGACCGGGCGATCAGCGAGTTCCAGCTGGTCCAGGCGATGCTCGCGGACAGCGAGACCGAGTGCGCCGCCGCCGAGGCGCTGGTCCTCGCGACCGCGCGCCGGCGCGATCGCGGCGAGCGGGTCACCAAGGCGGCCGCGATGTGCAAGTACTTCGCGTCCGAGATGGTCGGGCGGGTCGCCGACCGGGCGGTGCAGATCCACGGCGGCGCCGGCTACATCTCGGACTATGCGGTCGAGCGCTTCTACCGCGACGTCCGCCTGTTCCGGATCTACGAGGGGACCTCCGAGATCCAGAAGCTGATCATCGCCCGCGAGATGCTGCGCGAGGCTGGCTGATGGCGGCGGCCGCGCCGGAGGCGGGCAGGCCGCCCCGCGTGGTGCTGCCGGACGCCGCGCCGCTGCCGCACGACCGGTTCCCGTGGGTCGGCGACTCGCTCGCCTACTGGGCGGCCGCGGCGCCGGGGCGGATCGCGCTCGGCGACCGCCTCGCGACCCTCACCTACGCCGGCGCCGAGCGTGCGGTCGAGGCGGCGCGCGCCCGGCTCGAGGCGCTCGGCGTCCGCCCGGGCGACCGGGTGCTGATCGTGCTCGAGAACAGCGTCCTCGCCGCGGTCGCGATCCTCGCCGCCTGCCGGCTCCGCGCCTGGGCGGTACCGCTCAACGCCCGGCTCTCCCCGCGCGAGGTCGACGCCGTCCGCGCCCACTGCACGCCGCGGCTCACGGTCTACGCCTCCGGCGCGTCCAGGGAGGCGAGCGCGCACGCGGAGCGGCATGGGGCCGGCGACGATCCGCTGCTCGGCCGCTTCGGCGGGCAGGTCGCGCCGATGCCGGATGCCGGGGCCGAGCCCGTCGAGGCGACGCCGGACCGCCAGGTCGCCGCGCTGATCTACACCTCCGGGACGACCGGGGCGCCCAAGGGCGTGATGCTGACCCACGACAACCTCGGCTTCATCTCGGGCCGGAGCTCGACCTGCCGACGGCTGTCGCCGGCCGACCGGGTGTATGCGGTCCTCCCGGTCAGCCACGTGTTCGGGCTCGCCTCGGTCATGCTCGGCACCCTCTACCAGGGCGGGCGGCTCGATCTCGTGCCGCGCTTCGTGCCCGAGGAGGTCGCGCGCGCCCTCGAGGAGGATGGGATCACCGTGTTCCAGGGGGCGCCGCAGATGCACGCCCGGCTCCTGGCGCTCGCGAAATCGCGCGGCCGCCCGGTGGCGGCGCCGACGCTCCGCTACGCCACCGCCGGCGGGGCGCCGCTCGACCTCGCCCTCAAGCGCCAGATCGAGGCGATGTGGGGCATCCCGCTGCACAACGGCTACGGCCTCAGCGAAGCCTCGCCGACCGTCGCGACCACCGAGATCGACCGGCCGGTGGCCGACCACAGCGTCGGCCCGCCGCTCCCCGACGTCGAGCTCCGGATCGCCGGGCCGGACGGCGAGGAGCTTCCGGTCGGCCAGGTCGGCGAGATCCGGGTCAGGGGCCGCCTGGTGATGAAGGGCTACTACCGGGACCACGAGCAGACCCGGGCGGCCGTGACGGCGGACGGCTGGCTCCGGACCGGCGACCTCGGCCGCCTCCAGGGCGGGCAGCTCTACGTCGAAGGGAGGCTGAAGGAACTGATCATCCGGAGCGGCTTCAACGTCTATCCGCCGGAGGTCGAGAGCGTGCTGACCTCGCACCCCGACGTCGCGCTCTCGGCCGTGCTCGGCCGCCCGGTCGAAGGCAACGAGGAGGTGGTCGCGTTCGTCCAGCCGGTGCCCGGGCGGCGCCTCGATCTCCAGGAGCTGCGGGCGTTCGTCGAGCCGCGCCTCGCACCCTACAAGCGGCCGTCGGCCTACCACGTGATGGACGAGCTGCCGGCCACGGCGACGGGCAAGCTGCAGAAGGCGAGGCTCCGGGACTTCCTGTAGGACCACCGGGGGCGGAAACGCGCGAACGTGCTCCGGGCGAGCTTCAGGTGGGTCGCCGGCGCACCACCGGACCGTGGACGTGCGGCTCGAGCGCCTCGAGCGGCCCCCCCGAGCGCACCGGGCGCGGTGCGAAGCGGCCGAGGCTGATCAGCCGGTCGTACATCACCACCACGCCGGCGGCGGCGAGGTTGATGCAGAACCGGGTCGGGATGCGGACCACGTGGTCGCAGCGCGCGACCATCGACGGCGACAGCGAGCCGCGCTCCGGGCCGAACACGTAGGCTGCGTTCAGCGGATGGCGGAAGCTCGGCAGATCGACCGCCTCGTCCAGGAGCTCCACGCCCACCAGCCGGCAGCCGCGCGGCAGGGTCAGGGCGTCGGGGTTCTCGAAGCTGTAGACCGGGAGCTGCCGCTCCGCGTTCGACGTGTCGGACAGGGCCGAGCGCGCGCTGTACGTGGCATCGACGAGGAACACGAAGCTCGCCCCGAAGGCGTTGGCCGAGCGGATCAGGTTGCCGAGGTTCATCGGCTTGCTGATGCCTTCGGCGCCGATCCCGAAATAGCCGCGCATGGCAGCTGCTTCTAATGTGGCGGGAGGCCGCCGCCAAGCGCGCGGAACCTTCGGCCGCCCGCGGCGTCGGGATCAGCGACAGGGGGACAAATGCGCGCCATCGTCTGCCGCCAGCTCGGAGGACCGGAGGGACTTGCGCTCGAGCAGCTGCCGCCGCCGACGGCGGGGCCGGGCGAGGTCCTGATCCGGGTGCGGGCCGCGGGGGTCAACTTCGCCGACACCCTGATCGTCGGGGGCAGCTATCAGATCCGGCCGGAGCTGCCGTTCGTGCCCGGCATGGAGATCGCCGGCGAGATCCTGGCTCTCGGTCCGGAGGTGCGGGAGCTCGAGACCGGGGCCCGGGTGATGGCGACGCTGCCCTACGGCGGGTTCGCGGAGGAGGTCGTGGCGCGCGCCGCCGACGTCGTCCGGGTTCCGCCCGAGGTCGACGACGTGGCGGCGGCCGCCTTCGCCATCGCCTACGGGACGGCGCACGGCGCGCTCACCTGGGCGGCGCGCATCGAGGCGGGCGAGACCCTTCTGGTGCACGGCGCGGCCGGCGGCGTCGGCCTCGCCGCGGTGGAATGCGGCAAGGCGCTGGGCGCCCGGGTGATCGCGACCGCGCGCGGTGCCGGGAAGCTGGAGGTCGCCCTGGACCACGGGGCCGACGAGACCATCGACACCGGCAGCGAGGACGTCCGCGAGCGGCTCCGCGAGCTGACCGGCGGCCGGGGCGTCGACGTCGTGTTCGACCCGGTCGGCGGCGAATTGTTCACGGCCTCCCTCCGGGCGATCGCCTGGGAGGGGCGGATCGTGATCGTCGGCTTCGCGAGCGGCGAGATCCCGAAGATCCCGGCGAACCTGCTCCTGGTCAAGAACGCGCACGCGCTCGGCTTCTACTGGGGCAGCTACCGGGACCACGACCCGGCCCGGGTGCGCGCGAGCTTCGAGGAGCTGCTTCGATGGCACGCGGAGGGAATCATCCGCCCGCACGTCTCCGAGGTGCTGCCGCTCGAGGCGGCGGGGGAGGCGCTCCGGCGCCTGATCGAGCGGAAGAGCACGGGCAAGGTCGTTCTCAGGCTCGAGGGGTGACTTCCGGGGCAACGAGGCAATCCCCCGTCGCGGGGCAACGAGCGCGTCCGGAGCACCGTCGGGGCAGACCACCAGCCTGATGAAGGGGGATCAGATGAGCGGGCGGATGAGCGTGGTCCAGGGCGACATCACGCGGCAGGAGGTCGACGCGATCGTCAACGCCGCCAACCAGCACCTCAAGAAGGGCGGCGGGGTCGATGGCGCGATCCATCGGGCGGCGGGACCGGAGCTGCAGGCGGAATGCGACACCATCGGCGGCTGCCCGACCGGCGAGGCCCGGATCACCAGGGGCTACCGGCTCAAGGCCCGCCACGTGATCCACTGCGTCGGGCCGCGCTGGGCCGGCGGCGACAAGGGCGAGGCCGAGAAGCTCGCCAGCTGCTACCGCCACGCGCTCGACCTCGCGGTGGCGAACGGCGTCAGGACGATCGCCTTCCCGGGCATCAGCACGGGCATCTACGGCTTCCCCCTCGAGCCCGCGACCGAGATCGCGATCCGGACCGTCGCCGAGGCCCTGGACGGTCCGGCGGCGTCGATCGAGGAGGTCCGCTTCGTGACCTTCAACGACGAGGCGACGGCGGTGGCGAAGCGGATGCTCGAGAAGGTCGGCCGGACCGGCTGAGCGGCCTCGGATCGATCGCTCGCGACCATGGCAGCACCATCGGCGAGCGGTCCATCGTCCGCGGCCGCCTTTTCCGCCAGGCGCGCCGCATGCCGGCTCTCGTCGCGGTCCGCTTCCATCCGGCACTGAAGAGGCGGGCGATCGTGCGAGAGCTCCTCCTCCTCGCCGACGCCCTGATCCGTGACGGCCGGACCTGGACGCCGTCCCGCGCTTGACTGACCAATACTCTGGTTGGGAGCTTGCAGCAGGTTGTCGTCGGCGCGCCGGCGGACCGTGGCCCGATGCGCCTCGAAGCGCTCGCCGGCACGTCCGCCGGAGCGGCGCGGTCCGATCGGAACCCGCGGAGGCGGGGCCTTCCGCGGCCTCGACCGCCGCCGTTGCCGGCCCCGGTCCCGGCATGTGCCTCAGGCCCCCGCCTGGCCTTGCGGCGCCGGACGGCCTGTCGAGGTTCCACGCCTGGTCCGGCGCATGATGCTGGCGGGGCCGTCCGGTCCGACCGCTCGGGAGCGAGCGTCCGGCACACCGCGGCCGGGGCCGGCCCCGGTCCCGGCATGCACTTCAGGCCTCGCCTGGCCTTGCGGCGCCGGCCGGCCTGTCGAGGTTCCACGCCTGGTTCCGGCGCATGATGCTGGTGGGCCGTCCGGTCCGACCGCTCGGGAGCGAGCGTCCGGCACACCGCCGCCGGGGCCGGCCCTAGTCCCGGCATCTGCCTCAGGCACCGCCTGCCCTTCCGGCGCCGGCCGGCCTGTCGAGGTTCCACGCCTGGTCCGGCGCATGATGCTGGCGGGCCGTCCGGTCCGACCGCTCGGGAGCCAGCGTCCGGCACGCCGCCGCCGGGTTCCCGGCGGCCGGCGAGGCGTGCCGGGCCCAGCGCCACGACCCGGACGGCTGGAAGCGTCAGATACGGCGTCCCTCGAGCTCGCGCCGCAGGTCCTCGACCCGCTCGCGCGTGCCGCTCAGATGCGGGTTGACCGCGAGGGCGGCCTCGAAGCTCCGGAGCGCCGCCTCCGGCTCCTCGAGCGCGTCGTAGATCAGGCCGAGCCCGGACAAG
>DASUSF010000247.1:0-10493 GCA_036375275.1 Geminicoccaceae bacterium
TCGTGGTCACCGGTGGCGGCGGCGGGATCGCCCGGGCGCTCGCCCCCCTGCTGCTCGGCGAAGGGGCGAGGCTGCACCTGATCGACCTCCGCCAGGAGGCGCTCGACGAAGCGGCGCGCACGCTGCCGGCGGCCGCGGTCACGACCTCCGTCTCGGCGCTGGAAAGCCCGGGAGCGTGCGCGGCGGCCCTCGGCGCCTTTGCCGGCCCGGTCTACGCGCTGGTCCACCTCGCCGGGATCTTCGAGGTCGACGCCCCGAGCCCGGCCGCGCGCCCGACCTACGACCGGGTCCTCGCCGCCAACCTCACCAACGCCTTCGACATGGCGGCGGCGGTCCGGCCGCGGCTCGATCCCCATCTCGCCACCCGGATGATCTTCGTCAGCTCGCTCGCCTTCCGCTACGGCTCGTTCGACCACATCGCCTACAGCGCCGCCAAGGGCGGGATCGTCGGGCTGGTGCGCGCGCTCGCCCGGCGGCTCGCGCCGGCGACGCTGGTCAACGGCCTCGCGCCCGGGATCATCCTGACGCCGATGCCGGCCCACGTGATCGAGGACCCGGGCCGCCGCGAGGCGCTGATCGACCGGACCATCCTCAGGCGGTTCGGCGAGCCGGAGGAGGTGGCGAGCGTGATCGCCTTCCTGCTCGGCCCGGGCGCGACCTACATCACCGGCCAGGTGATCAACGTCGACGGCGGCGTGGCGCTGAGCTGAGCGGCAGCGACCGCGAGCCGGGGCGGTCAGGCCGGGGCGGTCAGGCCGGGGCGGCGGTCGAGCGGGGGCGAAGCCCGCTGGGCTCGGCGGCCGGTTGCCGGGTCAGCCGGAAGAACCGCCAGAGCAGCGGCCCGGCGGTCGCGACGAGGCCGATCAGCAGGCCGAACCAGATCCCGGCGCCGCCCTGGTCGAGAACGAAGCCGAGCACGACCGCCGCGGTGAAGCCGATCCCCCAGTAGCCGATCCCGGCGATCGTCATCGGCACCCGCGTGTCCCTCAGGCCGCGCAGCGCGCCGGCGCCGATCACCTGGCCGCCGTCGAAGATCTGGAACAGCGCGGCGATCGCGAGGAAGGTGGTGGCGAGCTCGACCACCCGCCGGTTGCCGGGCTCGGCGGTGTCGATGAAGATGTGGATCAGCGGCTCCGGCAGGGTCAGCATCACCACCGCCATGGTGGCCATGAACGCGGTGCCGAGGGCGAGGGCGGCGAGGCCGGCGCGGCGGGCCCGCCGCAGGTCGTGGCGCCCGGCGGCGAGCCCGACCCGGACCGTCGCGGCCTGGCTGATCCCGAGCGGCACCATGAACGAGACCGAGGCGATCTGGATCGCGATCTGGTGCGCGGCGAGCTCGGCGGTGCCGATCAGGCCCATGAGATACACCGCGCCGCCGAACAGGCCGACCTCGAACACCAGGGTGACGCCGATCGGGACCCCGATCCGGAGCAGCTCCAGGAGCCGCGCCCAGTCGGCGCGCCAGAGCCGCCCGAGCAGCCGGTAGCGGCGCAGCCGCCGGTCGAGCAGGACGAAGCCGAGGAGCGCTCCGAGCTGCGCGAGGTTGGTCAGCGCCGTCGCGATGCCGGCGCCGAGCAGCCCGAGGGCCGGCAGGCCGAACGCGCCGAAGATCAGGCCGTAGTTGGCGACGGCGTTGAACACGATGCCGGCGAAGGTCACGACCATCCCGGCCCGCGGCCGCTCCAGCGCGTTGATGAAGTTCCGAAGCCCGATCGTGAGCAGCGCCGGAACGATCGCGAACAGGGCGGCCTGGACGTAGGGCTCGGTCATCGCCACCAGCTTCGGGTCCTGGCCGAAGACGAGGAGGATCGGCTCGATCTGCCAGAGCAGCAGCGAGACCGGGATGCCGACCAGGAGGGCGGCGAAGAAGCCCTGCCGGACCGTCCGCCGCGGCTCGCGCACCAGCCAGCGCCGGCGGCCGAGCGCCTGCGCGATCATCGGCGAGGTCGCGCTGACCACGCCGATGCCGAACAGCAGGAGCACGAACACGGCGACGGTGCCGAGGCTCGCGGCGGCCAGCTGCTCGGGCCCGAGCCAGCCGATCATGATCACGTCCGTGGTCTGGATCGCGATCTGGCCGAGCTGGGCGAGCACGAGCGGGCCCGCGAGCGCGAGCAGCGCCCGGGTCTCGCCCTGCCAGCCGGAAGCCGGCCGGGTCGCCGTCTGGACCATCGTCGCCATCGCCAGAACCTGTCATCCGCTGCGGGGTCGGGGAACGCGCGCCCGGGCATGGCCGCCATGCCCGCGGGCCGGTCTTCTACCGCCGCCCGCGCTTCAGCACGACCACGTTCCGGGTTTCATCCGTTTCGACGGCTCAGGGCTCGGCCGGGGCGATCGCCTCCGGCAGTTCCGTCGCCGTCACGTCCCGGAAGTGCTGGGCGAAGATCCAGGCGTGGCCCTCGAGGTCGAGCACGCTGTACATCCGGTCGCCCCAGAACTGGTCCTCGGGCGGCTTCACGACCTCGGCGCCCGCGGCCCGCGCCGTCGCGCAATGGGCGTCGACGTCGTCGACGTACACGAACAGGCCCTGGGTGTTGGCGCCGCCGAGCGACCTCGGGCTCTTCCAGGTCGGCGTGATCCCGCTCTGTCCGAGCATGATCACGCCGTCGCCGATCGCCATCTCGGCATGCACGATCCCGCCGTTCGGAGCCGGGAAGGTCATCCGGGGGGCGAACCCGAAGGCCTGCTCGAGCCAGACCAGCGCCGCCGACACGTCGTCGTAGAACACGTAGGGCGTGACCCGGTTCATCCCGCCCGGCGGGTTCTGCACCATGGCCCCTCTCCGATCCTCTCAGCCCGCTCGCGACATGCCGGACCATGTTGCGACGCCCCCCTGCAACGGTCGCGTGACGTCGATCACTCCCGGACCAGGTACTTCTCGATGATCGCCGGGTCCGGCTCGACCCCGAGGCCCGGGGTTTCCGGCACGTCGGCATGCCCGTCCCGGATCGGGATCGGGTTCCTCGCCAGCGAGCGGCTGATCTCCGACGGCTCGACGCAGTACTCCATGATGAACGCGTTGGGCACGCTGGCAAGGAAATGCAGCGAGGCGGCGACGTTGATGTCGGTCGTGAAGTTGTGGTTGATCACCGGCAGGCCGCGCGCTTCGGCCGCGGCGGCGATCTTCATCGCCTGGGTGAGCCCGCAGCGGGTGAGGTCGACCTGGGCGACGTCGATCCGACCCTCGTCCATCAGCCGGGTGAAGCCCCGGAGCGTGCACTCCTCCTCGCCGGCCGCGATCCTGGTGTCGGTCCCCTCGCCGACCTTCCGGTAGCCCTCGAGGTCGTCCGGGTGCAGCGGCTCCTCGATCCAGGCGAGGCGGTAGGGCTCGAACAGGCGGGCGCGCTGGAGGGTGGTCTTGGCGTCCCAGATCAGGCCGACGTCGAGCATGATGTCCATCTCGTCGCCGATCGCGCGCCGGATCGCCTCGAGGTAGGCGCAGTCGGTCTTCGGATCCCGGCCGAACGGCTCCCAGCCGAACTTGACCGCGGTGAAGCCGTCGTCCTGCGCCTTCTTCGCCCGTGCCGCGGTGTCCCTGGCGGTGAACTGGAACATGTTGGAGGAGTACACCCGGACCCGCTTCCTGAACCCGCCGCCGAGCAGCTTGTAGACCGGCTGCTCCAGCGCCTTGCCCTTGATGTCCCAGAGTGCCAGGTCGATCCCGGCCATCGCCTGGATCACGGCGCCCTCGCGGCCGTAGTAGAGGGTCCCCTCGTACATCTTCTTCCAGAGCCGCGCGGTCTCGAGCGGGTCCTCGCCGAGGAGCAGCGCGCGCAGCCCGGTCACCAGGGTGTGCGACATCGGCGCGTCGATGATCGCCTTGGTGACCCAGGGGCAGCCGTCGACCTCGCCCCAGCCGGTGATCCCGGCATCGGTCTCGACCCGGACGATCAGCGCGTCCTGCGAGCTGTCGGTCCGCGCCTGGATCTCCGGCAGCCGGAGATAGAGCGCCTGGACATCGGTGATCTTCACGTTGCATGCCTCCCGTGCTCGCCGGGCTCTTCCAGCCCGGCCCCGGCCCTGTCAGAAGGGCAGCGCGCGGATTCGTCAAGCCGTCTGGACCTCCATGCCCTCCGCTTCCCTGATCGCGACCGCCAGGCCCGCCACGAGCGGCACGAGCCGCGGCATCCTCCTCGTGGTCCTCGCCTGGTTCTGCCTCGCCTGCATGGACGCCGGCTCCAAGGTGCTCGCCCAGGACTACCCGATCCCGCAGATCCTCTGGGTGCGCTTCGTCTTCCTGCTCGGCTTCGCCTGGTGGCTGATCCGCCGGCGCGGCGAGGGCCGGCCGTACCGGAGCCGGCGGCCCGTTCTGCAGATCATCCGCTCGACGCTGCTGGTGGTCGAGATCGGGCTGTTCATCTTCGGCATCACGGTGCTCACGCTGGCCGAGGCGCACGCGATCCTCGCGATCGCGCCGCTCCTCGTGACCGCGTTCTCGGTGCCGCTGCTCGGCGAGCGGGTCGGCGCCCGCCGCTGGACCGCGATCGGGATCGCGTTCCTGGGCGTGCTCCTGATCCTCCGTCCGGGCTTCGGCGTGCTCCAGCCGATGAGCGTCGTGCCGCTGATCTGCGCGGTGATGTTCGCGCTCTACCAGGTCATGACCCGGATGGTCGGCCGCGACGACCGGGCGCCCGTGACCCTGTTCTGGACCGCGGCGGTCGGCGCCATCGGGCTCAGCCTGATCACGCCGTTCTTCTGGACCTGGCCCGATGCCGAGGGCTGGGCGCTGCTGCTGCTGGTCGCGGTGCTCGCGGCCGCCGGCCACCTGCTCCTGATCGCGGCGCTGGAAGCGGCGCCCGCCTCCACCCTCCAGCCGTTCGCCTACACCGTCCTGATCTTCGCGACCGTCATCGGCTTCCTGGTCTTCGGCAGCCTCCCCGACCTCTGGACCGTCGCGGGCGCGCTCATCGTGGTCGCCTGCGGCCTCTACACCTTCGCCCGGGAGCGCCGGCTCGAGGCGGGCCGGACGGAGCCAAGCGTCGGGTGACGGTGCTCAGCCGAGCACCCGGACCTCGCCCGCGGCCGGGGCGACCTCGACCTCGGCGCCGTCCGGGATCGCGCGCGTCACGTCGGTCTCGAACCGGTCGATCAGCGGGATGCCGGAGAACGCCGCCGCCTGCGCCATGATCGGGTTGGCGGCGTTGAGCAGGAGCGCTGCCGGCGCCATGTCGCGGGCGGCCATCTCGGCGAGCATCCACGATGTGGCGACGCCGCCCTTGGCGGCGTTCAGGACCAGCACCCGGCCGACGTAGCTCCGGCCGAACAGCCTGTGCGCGGGCCGCGAGAACACCCCGCGGATGCGGTCGAGGTCGTAGCGCGCCGAGAAGTTGTCGCTGGCCACCAAGGCGAGGCCGCGCACCTTTCTCCCGATGCCCACGTGCCCGCGGAGCCTCATCATCCGCCGAACCGTCCGACGCGGTTCTGGTTCATCGTCCTCATCCCGCCGATCCACTCCGCTCCGCTCCCCTCCGAGGCTCCGGGGATGCGTGCGTCGGCGCGCCGGCCGGTCACGCGCGATGAAGCGGCCCGCCACCGACCCTGTTAACCCTTCCTCAACCCGACCTCGGCAGGATCTGAAACAAGCCGAAGGCTACGGTGGGAATCCGCCGCCGGCCACGCCGGACCGTGCGCCGACTCCAAGGATCCCATGGACCAGGATCATCATGTCTCCAAGAGGTTGGCGAAAGGTTGGCGAGCACCATCCGGCATCGGTCACTGGCTCGCCTTCGACAGGTTGTTCATCGAGCTCGTCTCCGGAGCCATCCTTACGCTTGCGCCGCGCTCGGCACTGTCCTGCGTCATCGCTTCGCTTCCACTCATCGCGCGATCCGGCCGGCGACGGCGCTCAGGACGCAGCGGCTCATGGGTGCGAGCACCGGCTCGTAGCCATAGCCGGCGATGATGTTCACGAGCTTCGCGGAGTTGGTCATGAGGGTGCGCCAGCCGTTCGCAAGGGCGAGCTCGCGGGCGTGCATCTGGTAGAAGCAGACCCCTTCGAGCACGATCCCGCCGGCCGCCTCGATCCCGCCGATCACGCCCATCCGCTCGGCCGCGCGCCGGATCTCGGGCGCGGTCGCGGCGATCAGCGCGGTGTTGCCGTGCACGCGTCTGCCGTCCAGGAGCTTCGCGAGCTGGTCGAGCTCGAACAGCGAGAGCTGCGGAGCGGCGAACACCACGACGTCGAGCTCGTCCCGGGACGGCTGGAAGCCGGCGTAGAAGCGGTCGATCTCGGCGTGGCCGAGCGGCGTGCCGTCGCCGGTCGGCGGCCCGGCGTCCGGCGTCACGCCTGGGATCTGAAACATCGCGCTCGAGCCGTAGCTCGCCATCGCCGCGCCCAGATGCTTGAGCTGATCTGATCCGGGGGGCGGCCCTGCCGCCTCGATCACCGGGACCTGCCAGTAGGACTCCTGCTCGCGGCCGATCAGCGCGCCGACGGCGCCCCAGTCCGAGAGCGAGCGCGGCGGGTCGGTGAGCCGGTAGCGCCGGTTGCCGCGCCGGACGGCGTCGAGGTGGAAGCCGTAGCGGGGCGTCCGTCCGGTCAGCGCCGCGGCGAGCGCCGCCGGCCCGCCCTCGTAGTTGGAGCGGGCGCCGCACACGCTGTTGGCGTAGATCACCGAGCCGGTGTCGCCGAACGCGAGGTGCTCGCCCCGGACCGGCGGCAGCACGCACTGGTAGTTGATGCAGGTGTCGGTCATGAACATGCCGAGGGCGGCGAGCGCATCGGCCGCCCGGCGCTCGAGGTCGACCATCCAGCCCGGCTGCCGGATCGCGCCGAAGCGCTGGAAGTCGGCGCCGCGCGAGTCGGTCACGGTCGGCACCATCACCCGCCGCTCGGCCTCCGGCAGCGCCGCCAGCCGCTCCAGGAACACGACGCCGCTCTCGCCGAGAGCTTCGGTGTCGGCACAGATGTGGACCTGGCTGACCGCGACGAAGTCTTCGGCATCGAAGAACTCGCCGACCGCGATCTGCTGCCCGATCGCCCAGCGGCGGGCCTCGCCGAGGGCGCCGTCCAGCATCCGCTGCTCGAGGTCGGTGAGGCGCATCGGCCAGATGTAGCCGAGCGATCCGAGGCTTGAAAGCAGCCGTGCGGGCGCCGAGGATCGGGCCATGCCCGAGGTCCGGATCCTGGCCGACGATCTCACCGGCGCGCTCGACGCCGCTGCCCCGTTCGCCGCCGCGTCGGAGCCGCTGCCGGTGCTCTGGCCGCCGGCGCCGCCGCCGGGGCGCGGCCGCTTCGCCTACGACAGCGAGAGCCGGGACGGCGGCGACATCCGCGCGCTGATCGAGGCCCTGTCGGGCCCGGGGCTGGCGTTCAAGAAGATCGATTCGCTGCTGCGCGGCTCGACCATCGACGAGATCCGGGCCTGCGTCGCGAGCGGGTTGTTCCCGAGCGTGGTGATCGCCCCGGCATTTCCGGCGCAGCACAGGATCACCCGGGGCGGGCGGCAGCTCTTCCGCCGCGGCCACGCGTGGCCCGAGGTGCCGGCCGATCTGCACGCGGTGGTGGAGCATGCCTCGGCGCTGCGAAGGACGGAGGCGGCGCGCGGGCTCGAGGGCCGCGGCGTCTTTCTCTGCGACGCGAGCACGGACGACGACCTCGAGGCGATCGCGGCCGCGGCGCCCGCGCTGGCAGCACCGGTCCTCTGGGTCGGCACCGGCGGGCTGGCGTTCGCGCTCGCCGGCGCCGGCGGACGACCTGCGCCGCCGTCCGGCCCGCTCCTGATCGTGGTCGGCAGCCATCATCCGATGACGCTGATCCAGGTCGATGCGCTGACCCGCGCGCGACCCGAGCTGGTGGTCCGGATCGAGCCGGGCGCGGCGGTCGAGCCGGCGGTGGACGCGGTGGCCGGGCGTCTCGGACGACGTGGCCTCGCCGCCCTGGTGTTCGGCTTCCCGGACGGCACCGGGGCCGAAGTCGCAGGGCCGGTGTTCGATGCCGCCTTCGCCCTCCTCGCCGAACGCCTCGCCCGGCCGGGCTCGATGCTGGTGACCGGGGGCTCGACCCTGTACCGGCTGGTCCGCGCGCTCGGCGCCGATGCGCTCCGGGTCGAGGGCGAGTGGCAGCCGGGGATTCCGATCTCGACCTTGACCGGCTCGCCCTGGGATGGCACGCGCATCGTTTCCAAGTCCGGCGGGTTCGGCGCCGACATCGTTCTGCTCCAGCTGGTCCGGGAGATCGAGGAGGTGAGACCATGACCGCGCGCATCGGCCTGACCATGGGCGACCCCGCCGGGGTCGGCCCGGAGATCTGCCTGAAGGCGCTGGAGGCGCTCCAGGACCGCGCCGATCTCGATCTCGCGGTGATCGGGACCGGCAAGTGCCTGGAAGCGGAGGCGGCGAGGGAGGGGCGGGCGATCGAGCTGATCTCGGACGGGCCGGCCCGCTGGCCGAAGGTCCGGATCATCGAGGCGGCGGCGACCGGGGAGGCGATCGAGCCGGGGCGCCTGTCGGCGGAAGCCGGACGGCTCGCCTACGCCGCGATCGAGAAGGCGGTCGCCTGCGCCCTGGATGGCACGATCGACGCGATCGTCACCGCGCCGATCAACAAGGAGGCGCTGAACAAGGCGGGCCACGACTTCGCCGGGCACACCGAGATCCTGGCCGACCTCACCGACAGCCGGGGCAGGAGCTGCATGCTGCTCGCCCACGACCGGCTCAAGGTCGCCCACGTCTCGACCCACGTGGCGCTCAAGGACGTGCCGGCGCGGGTGACGCCCGAGCGGCTCGACCACGTGATCGGGCTGCTGCACACCGCGCTCCGGGACCTCGGCTGTGCCCGCCCCCGGATCGGGGTCTGCGCGCTCAACCCGCACGCCGGCGAGAACGGCCTGTTCGGCACCGAGGACCGGGACGTGATCCAGCCGGCGGTGGAGCGGTTCAGGGCCAAGGGCATGGCGATCGAGGGGCCGGTCCCCGGCGACACCGTGTTCGTCAAGGCGCTCGCCGGCCAGTACGACGGCCTGGTCGCGATGTACCACGACCAGGGCCACATCCCGGTCAAGACCTTGGGCTTCAAGATGGACGAGAGCGGGCGGATGACGGCGCTGTCGGGGGTGAACGTGACGCTCGGCCTGCCGATCATCCGGACTTCGGTCGATCACGGCACCGCTTTCGACATCGCGGGGCGGAACGTCGCCAACCCGGAGAGCATGCTGGAGGCGATCGAGCTGGCGGTGAAGCTGGCCGAGGCCCGCAAGCACAGGGCGGCGGACTGAAGCCCGCGCTCGCGCGGCCCGACGGGCGGTAGCACACCCGAAAAGAGGAGAGCGCCTGATGACGACGCCCGCGGAGCCGCTCGAGGCCCTCGTGCGCCAATGCTTCGAGGCCGCCGGCTGCGCGCCCGGGGAGGCGGCGGTGGTGGCCCACCACCTGGTCGAGGCCAACCTGATGGGCCACGACAGTCATGGCGTGATCCGCGTGCTCCCCTACGTCGAGATGCTGCGGGCGGGAAAGTGGACCGCCGGCGGCTGGGGCCGGGTGGTCAAGGACGCGGGCGCGGTGGTGACCATCGACGGCGGCCAGCGGCTCGGCCAGGTGGTCGCGCACCAAGCGGTCGAGATCGGCTGCGAGCGCGCGAAGGCGCACGGGATCGCGCTCGTGGGCGTGCAGAACAGCGCGCACATGGGGCGGATCGGCGCCTGGGCCGAGCAGGCGGCGACGCACGGCATGCTCTCGATCCTGTGCGTCAACACCACGGGCTACGGCATCCAGGTGGCGCCCTTCGGCGGCTCCGACCGCCGGCTCTCGGTCAACCCGATCGCGCTCGGCGTGCCGCGCCCCGGACAGGAGCCCCTGATCCACGACATGTCGACGGGCGCGATCGCGGCGGGCAAGGTCCGGGTCGCGCGGAACGCCGGGACGCAGCTCCCTGAGGGCTGCCTGATCGACAACCAGGGCCGCCCGAGCCGCGACCCCGAGGCGTTCTTCACCGATCCGCCGGGCGCCCTCACCACGACGGGCGCCCACAAGGGCTCAGGGCTCGCGCTGTTCGTCGAGGTGCTGGCGGGCGCGCTCACCGGCGGCGGCGCCGGGCACCCGGACCACCCGACCGCCGACCGGCCGGTCAACAACCTGTTCGCGGTGTTCATCGACCCGGACGCCATGGCGGGCATGGACGCGATCGCCGCCGACCTCGACCGGCTGGTCGACTACGTCCGCGCCTCGCCGCCGATCGTCCCCGGCGGAGAGGTCCTGCTGCCCGGCGAGCCCGAGCGGCGGAGCAAGGCGAAGCGCCTCGCCGAAGGCATCCCGCTCGACCCGAACACGCTCGGCCAAGTCCGTCACGCCGCCCGCACGCTCGGCCTCGCCGAGGAGGTGATCGACCGCGGCATCGGCCCCGCCGACCCCGGCGCCTCCTCCGACGCCGCGGCGATGTGGGCGCCCGGCGCCCGGCGTTAGAGCAGTTTCCGATGAGCGGAAGGACGTCGCGGTTCCCGCCAATGTCGGCGCAGATCGATTCGACGATCAAGCAGCATCAGCGGTCAGGGTCGGCC
>DASUSF010000248.1:0-9455 GCA_036375275.1 Geminicoccaceae bacterium
GTCGAGCTCGCCGGCGGTCGCGCCGTGCGAGCACTTGACGTCGTCGGCGTAGATCTCTAGCTCCGGCTTGGCATTCGCCTCGGCGTCCGGCGACAGGAGCAGGGTCTTGTTGCTCTGATACGCGTTGGTCTTCTGGGCCGCGCGCTCGACCACGATCCTGCCGGCGAACGCCGACTTCGCGTGTCCGTCGAGCACCCCCTTGTAGAACTGATCGCTCATGCTCGAGGGCGCCGCATGGCGGATCGTGAGCGCGTGATCGACGTGCTGCCCGGTGCCCGCCAGCGTCAGGCCGTTGAAGGTTGCTTCAATGTTCGACCCGAGCAGATCCGCCCGGACCTCGTTGCGGAGCAGCGCGCCGCCGAGCGACGCGACGCTGTGTGTCAGCCGGCTGTCTGCCGAAAGGTCCGCGTCGAGGAGCGAGATGATCTGCGCCAGACCGCTGCCGATCTGGGCGCGCTCCTGCACCAGGCGGGCGCCCTCGGCGAGCTCGACCCGGGTGACCCGGTTCACCACGTCGGGCTGCCGGGAGAGGGCGACGTCGAGCTCGACCAGATGGGCCTCGGCCCCGGCCGCGATCCGAATGAGGTGGCGGTAGCTCTGCAGCCTGGCGGCATCGCCCGACCCCGTGACGACCGAAACGATTTGGAGGACCGCCGGGCCGTCGCCAGGACCCACGTCGACCACACAGCCGTCGTCGGTCAGCGCAGCGTTGAGCGCGTCGAGGCTGCGCTCGTCGCTGCCGCGGCCGAGCCACTCCAGGACGGGGTCGGGATCGTTGTCGAGCAACGCGCCGAGCCGGCGGACCCTCACCCGGTTTCCGGCGGACGCGACGTCCGACGAAGCCGGGTCGTAGCGCCCGTCCACGAACACCATCCGCGCGCAAGGGCCCAGCGCCGACAGGTACTCCAGCGCTCGCGGGCCGAGCTCCGGAACCGCCTGCTTTGTCGCAAAGCTCTTCGGGAGGACGTTCGCGAGGGGCGTGTACTTCCAGGCCTCGACCCGCGCGCCTGGCACGCCGGCGCTGACGAACCTGTCGAACGACGTCTGCCGAAAGCGTCGGACCGCGTCCGACTGGTGACCCGCCAGGTCCGGCGCCCGGGCCGCGAACAGGGCGGCGAGACCCTCGGGTGCGGGAAGATGTCCCTTCAGCATGATCGGAGCCTCACGCCACCGCCTGCACCGGAGCGAACTCGCCATACCCGGAGCGCTCGAGCTCCTTTGCGAGCTCCTTGCCGCCGGAGCGGACGATCCGCCCCTCGAGCATGACGTGCACGTGGTCGGGCACGATGTACTCGAGGAGGCGCTGGTAGTGCGTGATGACGATCATGGCGCGGTCCGGCCTGCGCAGGCGGTTGACCCCGTCGGCGACCGTCCGGAGGGCGTCGATGTCGAGCCCGGAGTCGGTCTCGTCGAGGACGGCGAGGCGCGGCTCCAGCACGGCGAGCTGCAGGATCTCGTTCCGCTTCTTCTCGCCGCCCGAGAAGCCGACGTTGACGCTCCGCTTCAGGAGCTCGGGCTTGACGCCCACCTCGGCCGCGCGCTCGCGGACCAGCTTCATGAACGCCGGCGCGGTGATCTCCTCCTGGCCGCGCGCGCGGCGGAGCGCATTGAGCGCGGTCCTGAGGAAGTACATGTTGGCGACCCCCGGGATCTCGACCGGGTACTGGAACGCCAGGAACAGGCCGGCGGCGGCGCGCTCCTCGGGCTCCATCTCCAGCAGCGGCTCGCCGTCGAGCAGCACCTCGCCCGCGGTCGCATCGTACCCTTCGCGACCGGCGAGCAGGTAGGCGAGGGTGCTCTTGCCGGAGCCGTTCGGTCCCATGACCGCGTGCACCTCGCCCGGGTGCACCTCGAGATCGACGCCGCGGAGGATCTCCTTGTCCTCCACGGTCACCTTCAGGTTTCTGATGCTCAGCATGCCTTCCTCAACGTGTTCAGGTCGCGCCGCTCAGCCGACGCTGCCTTCGAGGCTGATCGCGAGCAGCTTCTGCGCCTCGACCGCGAACTCCATGGGCAGCTCCTGCATCACCTCCCTGCAGAAGCCGTTGACGATCAGGGCGACCGCCACTTCGTCCGACAGGCCGCGCTGCCGGCAGTAGAACAGCTGGTCCTCGCTGATCTTCGAGGTCGTCGCCTCGTGCTCGACGTGCGCGGACGGGTTCTTGACCTCGATGTAGGGCACGGTGTGGGCACCGCACTGGTCGCCGATCAGCATCGAGTCGCACTGAGTATGGTTGCGGGCGTTCTCGGCCCCGCGCAGCACCCGGACGAGGCCGCGATACGTGTTGTCGCTCCGGCCGGCCGAGATGCCCTTGGACACGATCCGCGAGCGGGTGTTCTTCCCGATGTGGATCATCTTGGTCCCGGTGTCGGCCTGCTGCCGGTTGTTGGTCAGCGCCACCGAGTAGAACTCGCCGACCGAGTTGTCGCCCTGGAGCACGCAGCTCGGATACTTCCAGGTGATCGCCGAGCCGGTCTCGACCTGGGTCCACGAGATCTTCGAGTTCCGGCCGCGGCAGGCGCCCCGCTTGGTGACGAAGTTGTAGATGCCGCCCCGCCCCTCGCTGTCGCCGGGGTACCAGTTCTGCACGGTCGAGTACTTGATCTCGGCATCGTCGAGCGCGATCAGCTCGACCACCGCCGCATGCAGCTGGTTCTCGTCCCGCTGTGGCGCCGTGCAGCCCTCCAGGTAGCTGACGTAGCTGCCCTCGTCGGCGATGATCAGGGTGCGCTCGAACTGACCGGTGTCGGCCGCGTTGATCCGAAAGTAGGTCGACAGCTCCATCGGGCAGCGCACGCCCTTGGGCACGTAGACGAACGAGCCGTCGCTGAACACGGCGGAGTTCAGGGCGGCGAAGAAGTTGTCCCCCTGCGGCACCACCGTGCCGAGGTACTTCCGCACCAGCTCCGGGTGGTCCTGGAGCGCTTCCGAGATCGAGCAGAAGATGATGCCGAGCTCGCCGAGCTTGGCCTTGAAGGTGGTCGCGACCGACACGCTGTCGAACACGTAGTCGACGGCGACGCCCGCGAGCACCTCCTGTTCGCGCACCGGGATGCCGAGCTTCTCGTAGGTGCGCAGCAGCTCCGGATCGATCTCGTCGAGGCTCTTCGGCCGGTCCTTCTGCGACTTCGGCGCCGAGTAGTAGCTGATCGCCTGGAAATCGATCGGGGGATAGTCGACCTTGGCCCAGTCCGGCTCCTCCATCCGGAGCCACCGCGCGAGCGCCTGGAGGCGCCAGTCGGTCATCCAGGCGGGCTCGCCCTTCTTGGCCGAGATCAGGCGGACCGTGTCCTCGCTCAGCCCGGCCGGGGCGAGATCGGCTTCGATGTCGGTGAAGAAGCCGTACTTGTACTCGTTGCCGGTGTACCGCTGAACCGTGTCGAGCGCCGTGGCCATCCGCTTCCATCCTCTCCCAAGTTCTCTCGCGGCCCGGAGGCCTCGCGTCTTCGACCGGCAGGCCGCGTCAGCCGACGCCGGCCCGCGGGTCCTCCGCTCGCGGCCGCACCGGCAGAGCGAACGCGACCGGGACCGTGTTCGCCATGTCATCGACGCTGATCCCGTCCAGCGCCGTCCGGACCGCCTCGTTGATCCGCTGCCAGTTGGCGCGCGCCGGGCACAAGGCCTCCAGCCCGCACGCGCCGGGCCCGTCGTCGATGCACGCGGTCAACGCGATCGGCCCGTCCAGGGCGACGATCACGTCGGCGACGCTGATCCGACCCGCCGGCCGCGCCAGCCCGTAGCCGCCCCGAGCGCCACGCTGCGACTCGAGCAGCCCCGAGCGCACAAGGCTCTTCAGGATCTTGCTCGCCATCGGTAGCGGCACGGCGCTCTCCGCCGCGATCTCCGCCGCCGTATGATGCCGCTCGGGATGGCGCGCCGCGGTGGTCATGATGACGATCCCGTAGTCCGCCAACCTGCTGAGCCGGATCACCGACGCCTCCGCCTAAAGAGGACCAGCCCGGTCCTGATTGCTCTCCGAAAGATGACACCGCAGCCCTCGATGTCAAGGCCGTCCCGGCCGGAAACCCGAGCCGCGCCCGTCGCCTCCGCCGTTGTCTGGAACGCTTCGAGGGTCGCCTGGGAGCCGTCGGAGAAGCTCGGGGTTAGAGCAGTGAGAGCTGGACAGCGCCCGCCGGCGGCCGGAACAGGTCTGTCCGCAGCGGCCTGCGAGGTCGGTCGAGCCCGGTCCGCCGCGCGGCGAGCTCGAAGCGCCGCGCGATCATCCCGGCGTACGGCCCGACGCCGACCTTGCGGCGGCCGAACTGGCTGTCGTTGAGCCGGCCGTCGCGGCAGGCGCGGACCAGGGCGAGGATCCGGCCGGCGCGGAGCGGGGTGTGCGCCTCGAGCCAGCCCTGGAACAGGTCCTTGATCTCATGCGGCAGCCGGAGGAGGACGTAGCCCGCCTGCTCGGCGCCGGCGTCCGCGGCGGCCTCGAGCACCGCCTCGATCTCGGCGTCGTTCAGTCCGGGGATGATCGGCGCCATCATCACGCCCACCGGAACGCCCGCATCGCGAAGCGCGCGGACCGCCTCGAGCCGCCGGTGGGGTGCCGCCGCGCGCGGCTCCATCCGCCGCGCCAGGTCGGCCGCCAGCGTGGTGATCGAGAGGAACACGCGGGCCAGCCCGTCCGCCGCGAGATCGCCCAGCAGGTCGAGATCGCGCGTGACCGCCGCCGACTTGGTGACGATGCCGACCGGGTGCCGGAAGTGCGCCAGCACCTCCAGGATCCCCCGGGTGATCCCGAGCCGCCGCTCGATTGGCTGATAGGGGTCGGTGTTGGCGCCGAGGGCGATGGTCGAGCAGTGGTAGCCCGGCCGCAGGAGCTCCTTCTCGAGCAGGGCGGCCGCGTCGTGCTTCGCGAACAACCGGGTCTCGAAGTCGAGCCCGGGCGACAGCCCGAGGTAGGCGTGGCTCGGCCGGGCGTAGCAGTAGATGCAGCCGTGCTCGCAGCCGCGATAGGGGTTGATCGACTGGTCGAAGGGGATGTCCGGCGAGGCGTTGCGTGCGATCACCGAGCGGCTGGCGTCCGGCAGCACCTCGGTCCGCACCACCGGCGCTTCGCCCTCGGCGCGCTCCAGCGTGCCCCAGCCGTCGTCGAACGGCTCCGTGGCGGTCCGCTCGAACCGATTCCGGGGGTTGAAGGTCGCGCCGCGACCCTTCCGTACGCGCGGCAGGCTGGCCATGCCGTCAGAATGAGCCGAGCTCACGAACGAAACAAGAACATTATGCCTCGGGCGCCCGCCCTCGGGGCGTGTCCGTGCGCCGCCGGTCGAGGATCGGGCCGAGGAAGCGGAGCGCCTCCGCGATGCCGCCCGGGTCGATGCCGTGGGCGACGCCCCGGCGGACGCTCCATTCGACCGGAACGCCGACCGCCTGGAGGGCGGCCACCGCGGCATGCAGGGCTCCGACCGGCACCACCGGGTCCTGATCGCCGTGCGCCAGGAACACCGGTGGACGGCTGACGATCTCCCGGGCGAGGTGCTCGGCCCCGAGGAGCGCGCCGGAGAAGCCGATCACCGCGGCCGGCGGCGACGGCCGGCGGAGCGCGACGTGCAGGCCGGTCATGGCGCCCTGCGAGAACCCGGCCAGCACCAGGTCGGCGTCGCTGAGGCCCGACCGCTCGAGCTCGGCATCGAGGAACCGGTCGAGCGCGCGGCCGGCGGTGCGCACGCCCTCGAGCATCGCCCGCGGGTTCAGGTCCCGAAGCGAGAACCATTGGTGGCCGAACGGCGCCATGTCGTAATCTTCCGGAGCGTCGGGCGCGACGAAGGCGGCGGCGGGCAGCGCCGGCGCGAGCGCGGGCACGAGCCCGATCAGGTCGTTGCCGTCGGCGCCGACGCCGTGCAGCAGGACCACGAGCTGCTTCGGCGATCCGCCGCCCGAGGGTGCGCGCCGGGGTCCATCCAGTGTCCTCATTGCAACTCCAGCGGGTAATGTCGCGATCGAAAGCGCGCCGCTCTTGCGCTCCCGTGCCGCTCTGATCATGATCGGAGTTCCAGGCCGACTGCAAGAAGACGAGCAGACTCTCCGCCGCTGCCATGCTTCACGGTGCCGACTTCCTGCCCCTGCCCACCGCCGGCGACCCGCCGCCGGTGACCCGGTTCGCGCCGTCGCCGTCCGGGTACCTGCACCTCGGCCATGCCTATGCCGCCCTGATCGCGTGGGAGAGCGCGCGCGCCGGCCGGGGGCGCTTCCTGCTCCGGATCGAGGACATCGATCCCGGGCGCTGCCGGCCCGAGTTCGAGCAGGGCATCCTCGAGGATCTCGACTGGCTCGGCCTGTGGTGGGACGGCGCGCCGCTCCGCCAGTCGGAGCACCTCGACGTCTATGCCGAGGCGCTCGGCCGGCTCGAGGGGCTCGGCGTGATCTACCCCTGCTTCTGCACCCGGCGGAAGATCCGCGCCGAGATCGCGCACGCCGCTCAGGCGCCCCACGGGCCGGCCGGGGAGGCGATCTACCCCGGGATCTGTCGCACGCTGTCCGGCGCGGAGCGCGAGGCGCGGATGAGCGCCGGCGAGCCCTTCGCGCTCCGCATCGACGTCGGCCGCGCGCTCCGGCTGGTCGGGCGGATCAGCTGGACCGACCTCCGGGCGGGCGAGATCGAGGCCGAGCCGGCCCTGCTCGGCGATGTCGTGCTGGCGCGCAAGGATGCGCCCACCAGCTACCACCTCGCGGTCACCGTGGACGACGCGCGCCAGGGGGTGACGCTCGTCACCCGCGGCGAGGACCTGTTCCACGCCACGCACATCCACAGGCTGCTCCAGGCGCTGCTCGACCTGCCGGTGCCGCGCTACTACCACCACAACCTGATCGCCGACTCGACCGGGCTGCGGCTCGCCAAGCGCAACCGCGCGGTCACGCTGCGGACGCTCCGGCAGTCCGGCCGCCGGCCCGACGACATCTGGGGCATGATCGGCCTGCCGGAGGCCCAGCCGCTGCTGGCCGTCGGATGAGGGGGCGTCTGCCCTTGGCGATGCTGGGCCTGCTCCCGCTCCTCGCCGGGTGCGCACCGGAGCCCGCCACGGTCGCGTTCGATCTGCTCGAGACGCCGCGCGAGCGCAGCTGGCTGCCGGCGGCGCCGCCCGAGACGGTGATCCTCGCGCTGCACGGCTTCAACGACTACAGCAACGCCTTCGACGAGTTCGGGAGCCATGCCGCCGGGCGCGGGGTCGCCGTCTACGCCTTCGACCAACGCGGCTTCGGGGCCAACGCCGACGCCGGCTACTGGCCGGGCGCCGCGGCGCTGATCGAGGGTCTGCGCGAGCGGGTCGAGGAGCTGCGCGCCGCTCATCCGGAGGCGAGGCTGTTCCTGCTCGGCGAGAGCATGGGCGCCGCCGTGGTGATGGCCGCGATGACGGCGCCCGAGCCGCCCGAGGTCGACGGCCTCGTCCTGAGCGCGCCGGCGGTCTGGGGCGGCGAGCAGCTCAACCCGGTCTACCGCGCGACCCTCTGGCTGGCCGGGCGCGTGGTGCCCGACCTCCGCCTGACGGGCCAGGGCCTCAAGCGCCAGGCCAGCGACAACATCGAGATGCTCCGGGCGCTCGGCGCCGACCCGCTGGTGATCAAGGCGACCCGGGTGGCCGCGATCAGCGGCCTTGTGCGCCTGATGGACCGCGCCTACGCCGCTGCCGCCAGGCTCGAGGGCCCGCTTCTGATCCTCGGTGGCGCGCGCGACGAGATCGTGCCTCCGGACGCCCTCTCGGCCACCCTCGACCGGATCGAGGCCTCGCCCTGCCACGAGATCATCTACCCCGACGGCTGGCATCTCCTGCTCCGCGACCAGCAGCGTCACGTCGTCTTCGAGGACGTGCTCGCCTGGCTCGAGGGCGCGCCGCCGCCGTCCGGGCTCGACCGGCCCTGCGGCGCCGACCTCACACAGGACGCAGCATGGCGCTCGTGATCGCCTCGGCGGTCTGAAGCGCGCGGAGTCCATCCTCGCCGGTGACGGCCACCGGGCGCTCGCCGCGGACCGCGGCCAGGAACGCCTCGATCTCGAGGGCGAGGGCGTCGTGCGCCTCGAACCGGCGCTGCTCGATCCGGACGTCGGGGACGCCCGGGAACATCTCGCCCTGGCCGCGCCGGGCGATGGTCGCGTGGCGGGCCTGGAAATCGATCGAGATGTACGCCTCGCGCTGGAACAGGCGCATCTTGCGCTCGCTCTTGAGGCTGACCCGGCTCGCCGTCACGTTGACCACGCAGCCGCCCACGAAGTGCAGCCGGGCGTTCGCGATGTCGTCGCGGCGCGAGAGCACCGGGACGCCGATCGCATCGACGCTCGCCAGCGGCGCGTCGATCAGGTGCTGGATCAGGTCGATGTCGTGGATCATCAGGTCCAGGATGACGTCGACGTCGGTGCCGCGCGGCTTGAACGGGGCGATCCGGGTCGATTCGACGAACATCGGCCGGTCGATCACATCCCCGAGCGCGGTGATCGCGGGATTGAAGCGCTCGAGGTGCCCGACCTGCAGGATCCGGCCGGCCGCCGCCGCGGCGTCGATCATCGCCCGCGCCTCCACCGCGGTCGCCGCGACCGGCTTCTCGACCAGGATGTGCAGCCCGGCCTCCAGGCATGTCCGCGCCACCTCCAGGTGGGCGTGGGTCGGGACCACCACGCTCGCGACGTCGACCCGGCCGGCCAGCTCTGCCAGCTCCCCGGCCGCCGCGCAGCCGACCGCCGCGGCCACCGCTTCCGCCGCCCGGCGATCGGCATCCACCACGCCGACCAGCTCCACCTCCGGTGCCGCGGCGTATTTGTCCGCGTGGTAGCGGCCGAAATGGCCGCAGCCGATGACCGCCGCGCGGAGCCGGCTCATCGGGTGCCGCCTTCGTTCTCTGGCCGAGCCGCGTGGGTCGGCGCGCAGCACCGCCCGCCCGGCCTCGCCGCTGTGCTGTCGGGTGTCGTGCTGCTGTTTGGCGAGCGCATCCTGGGCACCGGCTCGGGAGCGGGCGAGAGTATGGCGTGGTCGGCCGGTTCGCAACCGGCGCCGATCCGGCCGCCCCTGATGCGGCCGGCGCCCTCTGCCGTGTGGGACGGACCCGGGTGTCGCTGCCCGTCTAGAGCGGATCCCGATATGAGGGAACCGCCTGCAAGCGGTTCCGATCGGGTGAATCCGCTCTGATCCATTGAAATAGAGCAATTTTCTTCCGATGAGCGGAAGGACGTCGCGGTTCGATGCGGTTTTGTCTCATCGGAGATTGCTTTAGGCGGCGACCCGGCAGCCGCGGTCGACGATCGCGACCACCTCGGCCATGATCCGGTCGAGGGCGAAATCCTTGGGCGTGAATACCGCGGCGACGCCTGAGGCGCGGAGCGCCGCGGCGTCGGCCGGCGGGATGATTCCGCCGACCACCACCGGGACGTCGTCGAGGCCCGCGCGCTGCATCCGCTCCATGAGGTCCGCGACCAGGCCGAGGTGCGAGCCGGACAGGATCGACAGCCCGACTACGTGGACCC
>DASUSF010000249.1:0-12260 GCA_036375275.1 Geminicoccaceae bacterium
TGCTACAAGCGTGCCCGCGCATGTGGCGCCAGCGAACCAGGACCACCGGGGAGGAGCGAGGCATGGGCGAAGGCGACACGCGGCCGAACGTGCTGCTGGTGATGGTCGACCAGTGGCCGGGGCGGCTGCTGGGCATCGCAGGCCATCCGGTGATCCAGACGCCGACGCTGGATGCGATCGCGCGCAACGGCGTCTATTTCCCGCGCGCCTACTCCGAATGCCCGATCTGCATCCCGGCGCGCCGCACGCTGATGACCGGAACGACGCCGAGGACCCACGGCGACCGGGTGTTCGGCACCGTGAACCGGATGCCATCGCTGCCGACCGTCGCGCAGTGCTTCCGGGACGGGGGCTACCAGGCGTTCGCGGTCGGCAAGCTGCACGTCTACCCGCCGCGCAGCCGGATCGGCTTCGACGACGTGCTCCTCGCCGAGGAGGGACGGCCGCACCTCGGCGCGGTCGACGACCACGACATCTACCTCGCCGAGCGGGGCTTCGCCGGGCAGCAGTTCCTGCACGGCATGAACAACAACAACTACATGTTCCGGACCTGGCACCTGCCGGAGGACTGCCACGTCACCAACTGGGCGACGGTGCAGATGGCGAAGACCATCAAGCGCCGCGACCCGACGCGCCCGGCCTTCTGGTGCCTGAGCTACAGCCACCCCCACCCGCCGCTGATCCCGCTTCCGACCTACCTCGACTACTACCGCCAGTTCGAGATGGACCCGCCGCGCGCCGGCGCCTGGGCGGAGGACGAGGACCGGCTCCCGGTGCCGCTAGAGATGAACCGGGAGTTCTACGGCCGGCGCTCGGAGCAGGCGCTCGCCGAGATCCGGCGCGCGTTCTATGCGCTCTGCACCCACATCGACCACCAGCTCCGGGTGGTGATCGGGACGCTCCGGGAGGAGGCGATCCTCGACGACACGGTGGTCATGATCGCCGCCGACCACGGCGACATGCTGGGCGACTTCGGCCTGTTCGCGAAGCGCACCTTCTACGAGAGCTCGGCGGGCGTGCCGATGATCCTGATGGGGACGGCGCACGACCGGCGGGTCGGCCACCACAAGGTCGACCACCGTCTCGTGGGGCTCCAGGACCTGATGCCGACGCTCCTCGACCTCGCCGGCATCTCGATCCCGCAGAGCGTCGACGGCCTCTCCATGGTCGGCGCGAAGACCCGCGACGTGCTGTTCGGCGACTGCCTCGAGAACGTCAGCGCGACCCGGATGATGCACGACGGCCGGCACAAGCTGATCTGGTACCCGGCCGGCAACCGGGTGCAGCTGTTCGACCTCGAGGACGACCCGATGGAGCTGAACGACGTCGCCGAGCACGGCGACTATGGCGAGACCCGCGCCCGGCTCGAGGACCGGCTGATCGACCACCTCTACGGCCGCGACCTGGAGTGGGTGAGGGATGGCCGCCTCACCGGCTTCGAGGCGCCGCCGTACGAGGCGAAGCCGGACCGCTCGCTCACCGGTCAGCGCGGCCTGCACTACCCCGAGCCGCCCGCGGCCGCCCAGGACGTCCAGGTCGGCTTCCCGCAATAGGTTTGAACGCCTGCCCGGCGGTTGCCAGCCGTCGCCCGCTATCGCAGGATGCGTCTCAAGAAGAACGTGATCCAGCGGGTTCAGGAAGACGAAGGATGCGGCGGCGGGATCTGATTCGTGCGCTCGGCATCGAGCAACTCACCGGGCAGGGCGCCGGCGGCAGCGCCGGCCCGTCGATGCCGCTCGATCGGGGAGATCCGGGGCGAGGATGCCCGACCGGGCGCCCGCCTGCCGAGCTGCGCAGCGGCATTGCGCGGACTGACGTGACCGGCGGTCCCGTCCTTGGCGCGTGACGAGCCTCCCGCCGAACGCCCGGCCCGGCGGCGGCTGCTCCCGCTGCCGCTCCGCTGGGTCGTCGAGACGAGCGGGAAGAGGGCCGGTGAAGCGGGCGAGCAGGCGCCCGCCGGCGCCAGCCTGCTCGAGGTTCTCGGCCGGCGTTTACGCGATCTTAACCTCGATGGCTCACCTCCCGCAGCTACGCCCCGTGCATCCGGCGGGCCGGACTATCGACACAGGAGTCTCGCGTCCATGACTGCAGTGGTGTTTCTGATCGGCGTGGCGGTCGCGGCGGTGGCCATCATCGACAGCACGATGGGGCTCGGGCTGCCCATCGGCTTCGCCTACCACCCCTTCTTCTGGGTAGCCCTGGTCGCGGTGCTGATCCTGGTCGCTTCCGTGCGCTTCGTTCGCCAGTCGCAGGAGATCGTGATCGAGCGGCTGGGCAAGTACTACACGACGCGGTCCGCCGGCATCAACTTCGTGGTCCCGCTGCTCGACACCATCGCCTACGAGTGGGACATGCGGGAGCACACCGTCGACGTCCCGGCCCAGGAAGCCACGACCAAGGACAACGTGACTGTGACGGTCGACGGCGTGCTGTACTACCGGATCGTGAACGCGAAGGACGCGTCCTATGGCGCCCAGAACCTCCAATTCGCGATCACCCAGCTCGCCATGACCAACATGCGGAGCGCCATCGGCGGCCTGAACCTCGACCAGACCTTCGAGGAGCGCGAGCAGGTCAACTCCAAGATCGTGAACGCGATCACCGAGGCCGCGGCGACGTGGGGCGTGCAGGTCACCCGCTACGAGATCAAGGACATCCGGATGCCGCAGAGCGTCCAGGACGCCATGATCCTGCAGATGGAGGCGGAACGCAGGAAACGCGCCGAGATCCTCGCCTCCGAGGGCCAGCGGCAGTCCGAGATCAACCGGGCCGACGGCGAGAAGCAGGGCAAGATCCTGGAGGCCGAGGGCGACAAGGCGGCGGCGATCGCGCGGGCGGAGGGCCAGGCGCGGGCGATCGAGCTGGTGCGCGAGCAGATCATCGCCGAAGGTGGCGACAAGGCCGTTCAGCTCGAGGTCGCGAAGGCGGCGGTCGAGCAGTTCGGCAACATCGCCCGCACCGGCAACACCCTCGTGCTGCAGGGCGAGAGCGCGACCCCGGCGGGCGTGATGTCGCAGGCGATGTCGGTGCTCGGCGCGATCAACACCGCTCGGGGCGGTGTCGGCTCGTAGGGGCAGCCGTTCGTGCAGGAGCTCATCCAGGACCAGCCGATGCTGTTCCTGCTCGCGGGTCTGGTCCTGATCGCGATCGACATCTTCGCGATCGGCGTGTCGCCGCTGATGTTCATCGCCGCCGGCGCGCTGCTGACCAGCGCGGTGCTCTACCTCGGCCTGGTCGAGACCGACCTGCTCGAGGCGCTGCTGCTCTGCGGCCTGATGAGCATCGTCGCCGCGGTTCTCGGCTGGTATCCGCTCGGCCGGTTCCAGCAGACCGTGCCCCGGCAGGCGGTCGGGAGCGACCTGGTCGGCCGCGAGCTGGAGACCACGGCGAGCGTCACCCGGAGAGGCGGGACGATCCGCTGGTCGGGGACCGACTGGCAGGCACGGCTCGCCCCGGGCGCGGACCGGGACAGCGTCCCTCCCGGGACCCCGGTCACGATCACGGCGGTGGAGGGGGTGACCCTGATCGTCAGCCCGATCGATGGCGGCGGCTGAGATCGACCCGGGGGGAGAGGCCTCCCTCACGGGCATCGAGCTGGTTGGGCTCGGGCGAGGCTCGAACGGCCGGTGAGCGCGCCGGCGCCGTGGTGACGTCGCGGGGCGGGGCGCTGCGCGATCCGGGGCATGACCCGCGATGCGCAGGGTCAGCCGTGGACGACGTGGCGGAGCGCGTCGCGCATGATCTCGAGAGCGAGGTCGAGCTCGTCGTCCGAGACGGTGAGCGGCGGGGCGATCCGGAACACCCCACCCATCGCCGGGAGGTTGACGATGTTCATGCTGAGGCCGCGCTCGAGGGCGGCCCGGGTGATCGCATCGCCGACCTCCGGCGCCGGCGCCTTTGAGGTCCGGTCCCGGACGATCTCGACGCCGAGCAGCAGCCCCCGGCCGCGCACGTCCCCGATGCACTCGAACTCCTCCATCAGGCTCTCGAGCCCGGCGCGGAGGCGCTGGCCGGCTTCGCGAGCGCGCTCGACCAGGCGCTCGCGCGCGATGACCTCGAGCACGGTGAGGCCGACGGCCGCGGGCAGCGGATCCGAGACGTGGGTGGTGTAGAACAGGAAGCCGCGCTCGTGGCACCGCTCCTCGATCTCGGCCGAGGTCAGCACCGCCGCCAGCGGCAACCCGGCGCCGAGCGTCTTCGAGAGGGTGAGGAAGTCGGGGACGATCCGGTCGCGCATGAACGCGAACGGCGCCCCGGTCCGTCCAAGGCCGGTCTGGGCCTCGTCGACGACCAGCATCATCCCGCGCTCCTCGCACTTTCGCTTGAGCGCCGCGAGGTAGCCCTCCGGCAGGTCGAGGATGCCCCCGGAGCTCAGCACCGGCTCCGCGATGAAGGCCGCGAGCCCGCCGGTCGACTGGCGGTCGATCAGCTCGAAGCCGTAGTCCAGCTCGTCCTGCCACGCGTCTGGCGCCCCGAAGGCGGGGCGGTAGGGGTTCGGGGCGAAGATCGCCATGCTCCCGACCCCCATCGGGCCATAGCCGCGGCGCCCGGCTGAATAGGTTGCCGCCGCGGCGCCGCCGGTCATGCCGTGCCAGGACTGGGCGAACCCGACCACCTCGTGCCCGCCGGTCGCGAGCCGCGCCATCTTGAGCGCGGCCTCGTTCGACTCCGCGCCGGTCGTCAGCAGCAGCACCTTCTGAAGCGGCGCCGGCACCAGCTCGGCGAGCGCCTCGGCCAGCCCCACCACGGGCTCCGAGAGCATGCCGCTGAACAGGTGGTCGAGCGATCCGATCCCCTCGCGCACGGTCCGCACGATGTCCGGGTGGCTGTGGCCGAGAATCGCGCTCATCTGGCCGGAAGTGAAGTCCAGGACCCGGCGCCCCGAGCGGTCGTAGAGGTAGCTGCCCAGGGCGCGCTCGGGCACGAAGGGCGAGAACGAGCCGCCGTAGCGCACCAGATGGCGAGCGGCGCGAGACCAGAAGTCGTCCTGTCGCATCATCAGGGTCTCCAGCACGTCCGGTCCGAGCGCCCGGCCGCGTCTTCCACCGCTGGACCGATTCTCCGCCAGACGATGATCGCCCAGGGGCCGAGCGGATGCTGCTCTACCGCACCTCGCTCGCGATGACCTCGAGCAGCGAAGGGCGGGACGGGCGCCAGCCCAGTTCGTCGCGGGCGCGGCGCGCCCGGACCCGGCTGTTCGAGCCCATGGTGTACCTGGCGGCACCTTCGCCCCATTCGGCCGAGGCCTCCTCGACGCTCATCGGCGCGGTCCGCTCGCCCATCCCGAGCGCGCGGCCGATCGCGGCGCACACGTCGCGCATCGCGTTCTCGCCGTTCTCCGCGTAGTACAGTGCGCCCGCCGGCGCCTCCGCGACGATCCGGAGATAGAGGTCGACCAGGTCGTCGATGTGGACGTTCGACCAGATGTTCCCGCCCGGCCCGATGTGCTTCGGCACCCCGTGCTTCTTCGCGAGCGCGACCAGCCAGGGCACCTGGATGCTGTCCCGATGGACGCCGCGGCCGGGCCCGTAGATCAGGGTCGGCCGGATGACCACGGCGCGGACGCCGTCCTCCGCCGCGGCCAGCACGAGCTGGTCGATCGCGACGCGGGGCGCCCGCCCCGGGAGCGGCTCCAGCGGCGTCGTCTCGTCATGAACGGCGTCCCCGGCCTGGCCGCCGGCCAGGTCGGCGACCACGCTCGATCCACTGGTGTGCAGGAAGAGCTTGCCCGTGCCGCCGAGCACCGGGAGCATGGCTTCGACGGCAGCGCGATGGTCGGCTATGGCGCAGTTGATCACGCCGTCCGCGGCCCCGGCCTCGTCGGCCAGCAGATCACCGTCGTCGAGCGTGCCGATCACCGGCTCGATCCCGCGGTCCTGGACCGCGCTCGCGCGTTCGGCGGAGCGGACGAGGCCCCGGACGTCGTGCCCCGCCTTGACGAGCCCGTCCGCCACCGACCCGCCGATGTAGCCGGATGCCCCGGTGATGAAGAGTTTCATGAGCCGCCCCGCTGCCGCTGCGCGCGATCCTGGTCTGTCCGGACACCCGGCGCAAGAGCGCCGGGACCCGGGGCGCTGAGCCGGGGATCAGGATCTCCGCGCGATCGACGTCGCCCTGGGTCCCACGCCTGCTCAGCGGCGGGACGCGTCGTGCTCCCCTTCGCCGCGGCGCTTCGCGGTGTCCCGGCCGACGATCTTGTTGAAGTTGCTCTTCTCATCGTAGACGAGCGCGAGCTCGCGCTTCTCGAACTCCTCGAAGAACTCGTCCCAGCTGATCTCGACCAGGCTCTCGTGCTCCGACTGCTGCGCCTTCGGGAACATGATCCGGATGATGCCGACGTCGCCGCCCTCGTGGGTGCGGTCGACCGCGGCGGGCTTGCCGCCCTTGCCCTCCGCCCATTTGCGGATGGTCTCGTGGTCCGTCGTGGTCTCGGCCATGGCGCATCCTCCAGGATTGGCCCGCGGTCTGAACGGACGACTGGCCGCGCGGGTTCCAAACCCAGAGCTTCAGCCGTGCGCTCGATGCGCCGGAAGCGCCCGCACCTCGTGGCCCGTTGCGGAGCGACCGGAGGCCGCCGACCCGTCACGCCACCGCCGCCGGCTGAGCCTGTTGCGGCCGGGCGCGCTCTGCGCTAAGCCGCGCGTGGCGAGGCCCGATGACCGATCCGAACCCGATCTACTGCGCGATCGACCGCCCCGATCTCGAGGGCGCGGTGGCGCTCGCGCGCGCGGTCGCGCCGTCGGTCGGCGGGATCAAGCTCGGGCTCGAGCTCGTCGGCGCCAACGGCCCGGACGGGGTGCGCCGGATCAAGGCGCTGGGCCGCCCGATCTTCCTCGACCTCAAGCTGCACGACATCCCGAACACGGTCGCCGGCGCGGTCCGCTCGGCATGCGCCCTCGGCGTCGAGATGCTGACCGTCCACATCGCGGGCGGCCGGGCGATGCTCGGAGCGGCGCACGAGGCGGCCGCCGGGAGCGGGACGATGCTGCTCGGCGTGACCGTGCTGACCAGCCTCGATCAGGGCGATCTCGAGGAGACCGGGGTTGGTGCCTCGGTGGCCGAGCAGGTGCTGCGCCTCGCCGATCTCGCGGTCCAGGTCGGCCTGAGGGGCCTGGTCTGCGCGCCCCAGGAGATCGAGCCGCTCCGCCGGCGCTTCGGACGCGACGTCCGCCTCGTCGTGCCGGGGATCCGCCCGGCGGCGCGCGGCGCCGACGACCAGCGCCGGACCATGACGCCGGATGAGGCGCTGGCTATCGGCGCGGACGTCCTGGTGATCGGGCGGGGGATCACCGGCGCCGCCGACCCTGCGGCCGAAGCGGCGGCGATCGCGCGCGGCCTGTCCCGGGTCCGGGCCGCCTGAGCCATGGGTGTGGGGGTCAAGATCTGCGGGCTGACCAGCCCGGAAGCCGTGGCGGCGGCGGTCCGGGGCGGCGCCGCCATGACCGGCTTCGTCTTCTATCCGCGATCGCCACGCTCGCTCGACGTGGAGGCGGCGGCGGCGCTCGCTGCGGCGGTCCCGGACCGCGTGCTCCGGGTCGGCGTCATGGTCGATCCCGACGATGCGCTCCTCGACCGCGTGCTCGCGCGGGTGCCGCTCGACATGCTGCAGCTGCACGGGCATGAGACCCCGACGCGCGTGGCTGCGATCCGGAGGCGGACCGGGCGGATGGTGATGAAGGCGCTCAAGGTCGCCCGCGCCGTCGATCTGGAGCCGGCCGCGAGCTACGCGGCGGTCGCCGACTACCTCCTGTTCGATGCCAAGGCGCCGGAGGACGCGCCGGTCCCGGGCGGCAACGGCCTCGCCTTCGACTGGCGGGTCCTGGACGGCCTCTCGCTCGACCGGCCGTGGCTGCTCGCGGGCGGCCTCGATCTCGCCAACCTGGAGGCGGCGGTCAGGCTCACCGGCGCCCGCGCGCTCGACGTGTCGTCCGGGGTCGAATCGCGCCCGGGGCACAAGGACATCGGAAAGATCCAGGCGTTTCTCGCGCGCGCGGCGGTGCTCGAGCCGGCGCCCGTGGGCCCGCCGCTCGAGGTGCCGGCATGACCCTACCCAACACCTTCCGCGGCGGCCCGGATCCGCGCGGCCGCTTCGGCATGTACGGCGGCCGGTTCGTCGCCGAGACCCTGATGCCGCTGATCCTCGACCTCGAGCGGGCCTACGAGGAGGCCAAGGCCGACCCGGCGTTCGGCGCCGAGCTCCGCCACTGGCTCGCGGACTACGCCGGGCGGCCGACCCCGCTCTACCTCGCCGAGCGCCTGACCGAGCGGCTCGGCGGGGCCAGGATCTACTTCAAGCGGGACGAGCTGACCCACACCGGCGCACACAAGATCAACAACACCATCGGGCAGATCCTGCTCGCGCGGCGCATGGGCAAGCGTCGCATCATCGCCGAGACCGGGGCCGGGCAGCACGGCGTGGCGACGGCGACGGTCGCCGCCAAGCTCGGCCTCGAATGCATCATCTACATGGGCGCCAAGGACACCGAGCGGCAGAAGCCGAACGTCTTCCGGATGCGTCTGCTCGGCGCCGAGGTGCGGCCGGTGACGTCGGGCTCGGCGACGCTCAAGGACGCGATGAACGAGGCGCTGCGCGACTGGGTCACCAACGTCGACGACACCTTCTACATCATCGGCAGCGTCGCCGGGCCGCATCCCTATCCGGCCATGGTCCGGGATTTCCAGTGCGTGATCGGCGACGAGGTCAGGCAGCAGATCATGGCCAAGGAGGGCCGGCTGCCGGACACGCTGGTCGCGTGCGTCGGCGGCGGCTCCAACGCGATGGGCCTGTTCCACCCCTTCCTCGACGACCCGGACGTGCGGATCATCGGGGTCGAGGCGGCAGGGCGCGGGATCGACACGCACGAGCACGCCGCGAGCATGACCATGGGCCGCCCGGGCGTGCTGCACGGCTCGAGGAGCTACCTGCTCCAGGACGACGACGGCCAGGTGATCGAGCCGCACTCGATCTCGGCCGGGCTCGACTACCCGGGGGTCGGGCCCGAGCATTCGTGGCTCAAGGACACCGGCCGCGTGACCTACGTGCCGGTGACCGACGATCAGGCGCTGCAGGCCTTCAAGCTGCTGAGCGAGACCGAGGGCATCCTGCCGGCGCTCGAGCCGGCGCACGCGCTCGCCCACGTGATCGAGATCGCGCCGGGGCTGCCCCCCGACCACCTGCTGGTGATGAACCTCTGCGGGCGGGGCGACAAGGACATCTTCACGGTCGCGGACGCCATGGGGGTGGATCTTTGACGGGTCGTCCCGGGAACGACCGGATCGAGCGCCGCTTCGCCGAGCTCGCCGAGGAGCGGCGGGCCGCGCTGATCGCGTTCATCACGGCGGGCGATCCCGACCGCGCGATCTCGAGCGAGATCCTGAACGGGCTGCCCGGCGCCGGCGCGGATCTGATCGAGCTCGGCATGCCGTTCAGCGACCCGATGGCGGACGGCCCGGTGATCCAGGCCGGCGGCCTGCGCGCGCTCCGCGCCGGCATGACGCTCGCGGGCGTGCTTCAGATGGTGCGCGACTTCCGGCGCCGGGACGAGCGGACGCCGCTCGTGCTGATGGGCTACTACAACCCGATCTACAGCTACGGCCCGGAGCGCTTCCTCGGCGACGCGGCGAGCGCCGGCGTCGACGGCCTGATCGTGGTCGACCTGCCGCCCGAGGAGGACGACGAGCTCTGCCTTCCCGCCCGGGCGCACGGCATCCACTTCATCCGACTCGCCACCCCGACCACCGACGACCGGCGGCTTCCGGCCGTGCTCGAGAACACCGGCGGCTTCATCTACTACGTCTCGATCACCGGGATCACCGGCGCCGCGGCACCGGTCGCCGACCGGGTCGGCGACGCGGTTGCCCGGCTCAAGCGGCACACCGATCTTCCGGTCGCGGTCGGCTTCGGCATCCGCGAGCCGGCCCAGGCCGCGGCGATCGCGCGGGTCGCCGATGCCGCGGTGGTGGGCTCCGCCCTGGTCCAGACGATCGCGGACGGGCTGGACGCGGACGGTCGCCCGAAGCCCGGAGTCGCCGATGCCGTCCTCGGCCGGGTGGCGGCGCTCGCGGACGGCGTGCGCGGGGCGCGACGGGGGCCCTCGTGAACTGGCTCACCGACTACGTCCGGCCGAAGATCAAGGCCCTGGTCCGCGGCAACCGGACCGAGGTCCCGGAGAACCTCTGGGTCAACTGCCCGAGCTGCGAGCGGATGATCTTCCACCGCGACCTCGAGCAGAACCAGCAGGTCTGCCCGCACTGTGGCCATCACTTCCGGGTCGGGCCGGAGTACCGCTTCCGCACCTTGTTCGACGAGGGCAGCTGGACCCGGATCGAGCTGCCCAAGGTCGCGAGCGACCCGCTCAAGTTCCGCGACCGCAAGCGTTACGTCGACCGGCTGAAGGAGGCTCAGACCAAGACCGGAGCGGTCGACGCGATCGAAGCCGCGCACGGCCGGATCGACGGGCTGCCGGCGGTGATCGCGGTGATGAACTTCGACTTCATGGCGGGCTCCATGGGCGCGGCGCTCGGCGAGGGCCTGCTCGCGGCGGCCCGCCTGGCGGTGCTGCAGGAGGCGGCCCTGGTCGTGGTCACGGCGTCGGGCGGGGCGCGCATGCAGGAGGGCGCGATCTCGCTGATGCAGATGCCGCGGACCACGATCGCGATCGAGGAGGTCAAGGAAGCCGGCCTGCCGTACGTCGCGGTGCTCACCGACCCGACGACCGGCGGCGTCACGGCGTCGTTCGCCATGCTCGGCGACATCGCGATCGCCGAGCCGGGCGCGCAGATCGGCTTCGCCGGCCGCCGCGTGATCGAGCAGACGATCCGCGAGCAGCTTCCGGACGGCTTCCAGAAGGCGGAGTACCTGCTCGAGCACGGCATGATCGACATGGTGGTGCACCGCTTCGAGCTGCGCGCGACCCTGGCCCGGCTGCTCGGCCTGCTGATGCGCCCCACGGTCGAGGTGTCGGCCACGGAGGGGGCGGACGCGAAAGCGGCCGAGCCGGTCTCGCTCGCCGTGATCGGGAGCGAGGTGGCGCCGCCTGCGCCCGACGCGCCGGACGACGAGGCGATGGAGCATCGGCCCGCCGATGACGAGCTTCGGCAGTGACCTGATCCTCGCCCGGCTGCGCCGGCTGCACCCGAAGGCGATCGATCTCTCGCTCGACCGGATGTGGCGCATCCTGGCGGCGCTCGACCATCCGGAGCGGCGGCTGGCGCCCGCGGTCCACATCGCCGGCACCAACGGCAAGGGCTCGGCCCTCGCCTTCCTCGACGCGATGCTCCAGGCGCACGGCCTCAGGACCCAGCGCTACGTCTCGCCGCACCTCGTGCACTTCAACGAGCGCATCCTGTTCGATGGCATTCCGGTCGACGAGGAGACCCTCGCCGACGTGCTCGACGTGGCCGAGCGCGCCAACCGCGGCCTGCCGATCACCGAGTTCGAGATCACGACCGCCGCCGCCTTGGTGGCGTTCGCGGCGCGGCCGGCCGATGTCCTCCTGATGGAGACGGGGCTCGGCGGTCGCCTGGACGCGACCAACGTGCTCGAGCGGCCGAAGGTCACCGCGCTGTCGGCGATCTCGCTCGACCACCAGGCCTTCCTCGGCGACCGGCTCGCGGACATCGCGTTCGAGAAGGCGGGCATTCTGAAGCCCGGCGTCACCGCGGTGGTCGGGCCGCAGCCGCCGGAAGCGCTCGACGTGATCGAGCGGCGGGCGAGCGCCGTCGGGGCGCCGCTCCTGGTGCACGGCCGGGACTGGAGCGCGTCCGCGACCGGCTCCCGCCTCCGGGTCCGGTTGCTGGATCGGGACCTCGATCTGCCGGCGCCGGCGCTCGCTGGCCGGCACCAGTTCGAGAACGCCGGGCTCGCCGTGGTGCTGGCCCGCCTGTTCGCGCCACAGCTGCCCGAGGACGCGATCGCCCGTGGGTTGCTGGCGGCCCGCTGGCCCGCCCGGCTGCAGCGGCTCGACCGGGGGGCCCTGCTGGCCGGCGTGCCCGATCACCTGGAGGTCTGGCTCGACGGCGGCCACAACCCCGCCGCCGGCAAGGTGCTGGCCGAGAGCCTCGCCGACGACCCGCGGGACCTCCATCTCGTGGTCGGAATGCTCAGGACCAAGGATGCGCAGGGGTTCATCGCCCCGCTCGGCCGGATCGCGTGCTCGCTGACCGCGGTGCCGGTGCCGGACGAGCCGGCGAGCCGGCCCGCTGCCGAGATCGCCCGCGAGGCCGAGCGGCTCGGACTGAACGCCTCGGTCGCGCCCGAC
>DASUSF010000250.1:0-4441 GCA_036375275.1 Geminicoccaceae bacterium
ACATGCCGAAGCTGACCCCCCGGTTCCAAACCAGGACCAGGTTGAAGAAGGGCAGCACCTCGCGGACCTCGCCGGTCGCGAAGCCGGCGAGGACGACCTGCTTGGTCACCTGGTCGAGGATGATCACGAGCAGCGCGATCGAGAGGCCGTAGCGGAGCATGGACCGGATCGCGCGGTCAGGCCGCGGCGGCGCCGAGGACGTCGGCGCAGCGCTCGCACAGGTCGGGGTGCGCCGGCCGGCTGCCGACGTCGGGCACGATCCGCCAGCAGCGGGCGCACTTCCGTCCCTTAGCCCGGTGCGGCACGACTACGACGCCCGGGACGTCTTCGATTTGGAAGGTGCATTCCGGCGGCGTGCTTTCCAGATCGATGCCGCTTGTAACGGCGCTCGCGATCGCGAGCTCGGCCTGATCCAGCCCTTCCAGCGCCTCCCGGTCCTCCGGGGCAGCGTCCCACGCTAGCGCCGCCTCCAGGGACGAGCCGATGCGCTTCTCCCGCCGCTCCACCTCCAGAGCACCGGTCCAGACGCGCCGGACTCGCCGCACCCGTTCCCAGCGCGCGGCCAGAGCGTCGTCGCGCCAGCTCTCCGGGATCTCGGGGAACCGGCGGAGGTGCACGCTGTCGTCCTCGGACGGGAAGCGCGTCTGCCAGGCCTCCTCGGCGGTGAACACCAGCACCGGCGCGAGCCAGGCGGTCAGGCATGAGAACAGCTGGTCCATGACGGTGCGCGCCGCGCGCCGGCGCGGAGCGTCATGGGCATCGCAGTACAGCGCGTCCTTGCGCACGTCGAAATAGAACGCCGAGAGGTCGCTCGCGCAGAAATTGTGGATCGCCGAGTACAGCCGCGGGAAGTCGAACGACTCGGTGCATTCGCGGACCAGCGCGTCCAGCCGGTTCAGGCGGTGCAGCACCCAGCGCTCGAGCTCCGGCATCTCGTCCGCCGGCAGGCGCTCCTGCTCGCCGAAGCCGGCGAGGCTGCCGAGCAGGTAGCGGAGCGTGTTGCGCAGCCGCCGGTAGGCGTCGGCCTGCCCCTGCAGGATCTCCTCGCCGATCCGGATGTCCTCGGCATAGTCGGCCGAGACCGTCCAGAGCCGGAGGATGTCGGCGCCGCGGGTCTTCATCAGATCGATCGGCGAGATCACGTTGCCGAGCGACTTGGACATCTTCCGGCCCTCGGCATCGACCACGAAGCCGTGGGTGAGCACGCACTCGTAGGGCGCACGGCCGCGGGTCCCGCAGCTCTCGAGCAGCGAGCTGTGGAACCAGCCGCGGTGCTGGTCCGAGCCTTCGAGGTAGAGCGAGGCCGGCCATTTCAGGTCGGCGCGCCGCTCGAGCACGGTGGCGTGGGTCGAGCCGGAATCGAACCACACCTCGACGATGTCGGTGACCTGCTCGTAGTCCTCGGGTGCGTGGGCGGCGCCGAGAAAGCGGGCGGGCGGGCTCGTGAACCACGCGTCGGCGCCGTCCGCCTCGAACGCGCGGGCGATCCGCTCGTTGACCTCCGGGTCGCGGAGCGGTTCCCCGCTCCGCCGGTGCACGAACACCGCGATCGGCACCCCCCAGGCGCGCTGCCGCGAGACGCACCAGTCCGGGCGGCTCTCGACCATGCCGCGGATCCGGTTCTGCCCCGAAGGCGGCACCCAGCGCGTCGCGTCGATGGCGGCGAGCGCCTTGGCGCGGAGCCGGTCCGGCCCGTCCATCGGGATGAACCACTGCGGCGTGGCGCGGAAGATCAGCGGCGCCTTGGAGCGCCAGGAGTGCGGGTAGCTGTGGGTGAGCTTCGAGCGCGCGAGCAGCGTCCCGCTGCCGCTCAGCGCCTCGATCACCGGCTCTGCCGCCTTGAACACGTGCACGCCCTCGAACAGCGGCACGGCCGACGTGTAGAGGCCGTCCTCGCTGACGGTGTCCGGGACCTCGAGGCCGTGCTGCTGGCCGAGCTCGAAGTCGTCGGCGCCGTGCGACGGCGCGATGTGCACGAGCCCGGTGCCCTGCTCGGTGGTGACGAAGCCGGCGGCGAGCAGCGGCACCTCGAAGTCGTAGCCCCGGCCGTGCAGCGGGTGGCGGACGCGGGTGCCGGCGAGATCGCGACCCTTGAGCTCGGCCACCGTCCGCCAGCTCGTGATCTTCGCCTCTTCCGCCACATTCTCAACTAATGAGGCCGCCACCAACAGATGCTCGCCGAGCCGAGGACCTTCAGCTGAGCCGACTTCCAACGCACCAGTTCCGGTGGCCTCGATCACTTGGTAGTCGACCTCAGGGCCGTACGCCACGGCGCGGTTGCCGGGCATGGTCCAGGGCGTGGTGGTCCAGATCAGGACCGAGGCGCCGTCCAGCGCCGGGTGGCTGGCGTGGCCGACCCGGAAGCGGACCGTGATCGTGGTCGAGGTGTGGTCGTGGTACTCGACTTCGGCGTCGGCGAGCGCGGTCTTCTCGACCACCGACCACATGACCGACTTCCGGCCACGGTAGAGCTGGCCCGACATCAGGAACTTCGCGAGCTCGCGGAAGATCCCGGCCTCGGTCTCGTAGGCCATGGTGGTGTAGGGATGGTCCCAGTCGCCGACCACGCCGAGCCGCTTGAACTCGCGCCGCTGGACGTCGATCCAGTGCTCGGCGAACTCCCGGCACTCCTTCCTGAACTCGTCGACCGGGACCTCGTCCTTGTCCTTGCCGGCGTTGCGGTAGCGCTGCTCGATCTGCCATTCGATCGGCAGCCCATGGCAGTCCCAGCCGGGCACGTAGACCGCGTCCTTGCCGAGCATCTGCTGGGTGCGGTTGACCACGTCCTTCAGGATCTTGTTGAGCGCCGTCCCCATGTGCAGGTGGCCGTTGGCATAGGGGGGCCCGTCGTGCAGGACGAACTTCTCCCGACCGGCGGCGCTCTCCCGGAGCCGGCGGTACAGGTCCTGCCGCTCCCAGCGCGCCAGGATCTCCGGCTCGCGGGCCGGGAGGTTGGCGCGCATCGGGAAGCTGGTCTTGGGCAGGAACACGGTATCGCGATAATCGGTGCTCATCGCTCAGGCTTTCGGGTCCGGGCGGCGGGTTCGGCGGTGGCCTCTTATTGGCGGTCCGGGCGGGGCGAGGCAAGGCTTCAGGCGGGGCAGGCGGCCAGGACCGCGCGCGCCTGCTGGCTGTCCCGGTCCATCTGCCGGACCAGGGCGACCGCCGAAGTGAACCGCTCCTCGCCCCGCAGGCGCTCGATGAAGGCGCAGCTCAGGCGCTCGCCATAGAGGTCTTCCCGGGTGTCGAACAGGTGGACCTCGATCAGGAACCCCTCGCCGTCGAAGGTCGGGCGAAAGCCGAGGCTCGCGACCGCGTCCCGGACCTCGATCCCGCCCGCACGGCGCAGCCCCGCCCGGACCGCGTACACGCCGGCCGGCGGGATCAGGGGATTGCGGCCGAGGAGGCGGAGGTTCGCGGTCGGGTAGCCGAGCTCGCGGCCGCGCCGCGCGCCCGGCACGACCCGGCCCTCGAGCACGAACGGGTGGCCCATGAGCTCCCGCGCGCGGCCGACCTCGCCCGCCGCGAGGGCGTCGCGGATCCGGGTCGACGAGCAGACCTCGCGCTCGAAGGCGACCGCCTCCAGGCAGGTGACCCCGAAGCCGTACTCCCGCCCCAGCGCGTCGAGGGTCGCGGCGTCGCCGGCCGCGCGGTAGCCGAAGCGGAAGTCGTAGCCGACCACCACGTGGCGCACCCCGAGGCCGCCGGCGAGCACGTCGTGGACGAAGGCGTCCGGGGTCTTGGCGCGGAGCGTCGGGGTGAACGGCAACGCGAACAGGAGGTCCAGCCCGAGGTCCTGGAGCAACCCGGCCTTGATCCGGAACGGGGTCAGGCGCTTGGGCGCCTTCTCCGGCTGGAGCACTTCGCGCGGGTGCGGCTCGAAGGTGATCACCGCCGCGGGCGACCCGAGGCGGCCGGCCGCCGCGCGCACCTCCTCGATCAAGGCCTTGTGGCCACGATGCACGCCGTCGAAGTTGCCGATCGCGGCGACCGCGTACAGCGCCTCCTTGGGCAGCGTCCAGTAGGACCGGAAGACCCGCATCGCCCGCTCATACCCGCGCCCCGGGCGAGGGTAAAGCGCGGCGTCGTTCAGGACCCGGGGCCGTGGCGGCTCGATGGCAGCCAGTCGTGGCGGAGCAGGTCGGCGAGCCGGTAGGGGCAGGTTCCGGGCAGCGCGTCCGCGGCCGCGCGCTCGCCATGCCTGCGGAGCGGGTCCATCGTCGGGCGGCGGGCCTGGTCATAGATCTGCGGCAGCCGCTCCCGGAGGTGCCGACGGAGCGTCGGCGTGATCACGTCCTCGAGGTCGTTCCGTGCCCGTGCCACCGATTCGACCCAGCTCGCCCGCGGGTGAATGCTCGAGCTTCAGGCAAGCTTTCGACCTCCTCGATCAGATGGGGAAAATCGATCCGACGTTGGGGCGGGTCAGGGCGAGGCGGCGGAG
>DASUSF010000251.1:0-3259 GCA_036375275.1 Geminicoccaceae bacterium
GCTGGGATCACTGCCCAGTGAGCATCCGCACGGCGTGCATGTTGTCCCGCGAGCCGGCGGACGGCCCCGGGGGCCGGTCGGGCTCGGGTGGCACGGAGGTCGGGGCGGGCGTGTCGAACTCGTGCCGGATGGTGGTGCGGAGCGCGTCCTCGAGCAGCACCCTGGGCACGAAGCCGGTGGCCAGGGCGCGGCGGTTAGCGAACTGGGTGTTGGCGCAGAACTTCCGCACCCGGACCGCGCTGACCGGTAGGCTCCGTCCGGTCGCCGCCGCGACCAGATCTGCGGCCAGGCCGGCGGCGAGGCCGAGCGGGTAGGGGATCCGCCGGCTGGCCCGCGGGTCCCGCCCCAGTGTCTCGGTCGCGAGCGCGATCAGCCGGTTCATGTCGAGATCGGGCTTGTCGACGTAGTTGTAGGCGTGGAGGCCGGGTCCACGGTCGCGGACATGGGCGAGGAAGGCGGCGACGTTGTCGACGTAGGCCATGGACTTTCGGTTGCGCCCGTCGCCGATGATCACCGAGCGGCGGCGCGCGATCTGGTCGAGCAGCTGGTAGACGTTGCCGCGATTGCCCGGGCCGAAGACCACCGTCGGGCGGACGACGGAGAGGCTCCGCCCCGGCGCGCGCCGGACCCAGGCCTCGAACACCGTCTCGGCCTCGAGCTTGGTCCGGCCGTACTCGTTGAACGGCCGCGGCGGCGCGTCCTCGTCGAGCTCGCGCTCGGCCGCGCCATAGATCGCGACCGAGCTCGCGAACACGATCCGCTCGATCCCTTGGGCCTCCGCCGCGGCGCAGGTGTTCTCGGCGCCGCCGACGTTGACCTCCTGATACAGCGAGACCGGGCGCACGTCGTCACGATGCTCGGCGGCGAGGTTGTAGACGATCTCGCAGCCGGCGAGGGCAACGGTGAGCGCCGTGCGGTCGCGCACGTCCGCCCGGACGAACTCTCCCTGCCCGGCCGCCGGCGGCTGCAGGTCGATGATCCGGACCTCGCCGCCCGCGTTCCGCAGCTCGCCCACCAGTGCCCGGCCGATGAACCCGGCGCCGCCGATGATCCCGATCATATTCTCTCCAGAGGCTGGTCGAAAGCCGGGCGGGGACGCGGCGCCACGGTGGCCGCCGAAGCGGGCGGACCCGCCGGGCGGCGCCCGTCGCCCCGCCGCGCGCCCGCGCTCCCCCGGACGGAGTCCGGGCCACCGCCGGGCCTCCCGGCGGGCAGGCCTGACCTGAACGCCGCCGCCCACGGGAGATCGCAGCGGGTTGCGGGCGACACGGATGGCGACTTCAGGATCGTGCCTGTTCTTGCGCGCGTCGGACCATGACCTCCGGAGGCGCGCCGCGGCGGATGCCTGTTCGCATCTGGGATCGGCCTCGCCTTGTCAAGGAATTTGTCGTCGTGAACTCGCCCTCCGCGTGCACGCGGCCGGCCGCCGGAGGGACCCCACGACCGCCGCGCGCGTTTCCCCGTCCCGGGCGCGCCGGCCCGCCGGCCGGCGGGATCGCCTGTAGGAAAAGCCTTTGCTTCCTGGGATCATGGCGGCCCGCGCGCCGCGCACACGCGCTTGACAGCCCCTTCCTGCCCGGAAACACAGAGGGCCTCATGCACGTCCTGATCGTGACCAACTACTTCGCCCCGGAGGGTGGAGCGGCTGCGGTGCGGCTGACCCGGCTGGCGAAGCAGCTGGCCGCGCGCGGGCACGAGGTCACGGTGCTCACCAGCCTGCCGCACTACCCGCAGGGACGGATCCAGGACGGCTACCGCGGCCGCTTCGCCCTGACCAGCGAGGTCGACGGCGTCCGGGTCGTCCAGACCTGGCTGCTGGCGACCGAGAGCCCGCGCATCAGGCGCAAGCTCGTGAGCCAGATCAGCTTCATGCTCACCGGGCTGCTCCGCGGCGTCGGCCTGCCGCGGCCCGACGTGCTCCTGGTCGAGGGCCAGCCGGTGTTCACCGGCTTCGCCGGCGCGCTGCTCGCCCGCGCCAAGCGCCGGCCCTACGTCTTCAACGTCTCGGATCTGTGGCCCGACCACCTGCTTTCCGTCGGCGCGCTGAGCGAGGAGGACACGCTCTATCGCAGCGCCCGCTGGCTGATGGACCGGATCTACGGCTCCGCCGCCTCGATCGTCGCGATGAGCCCGGGCTGGGCCGAGATCATCGAAGCCCGGCTCCGGCACCCGGTCCCGATCGAGGTCGTCTACAACGGGGTCGACCTCGAGCTCTTTCGCCCGGACCAGGCCGCCGCGACCGCCTTCCGCCACCGGCACGGCCTCGGCGAGGCGAAGATCGTCTCGTTCATCGGCACGCTTTCGACCCAGTACGACATCGAGACCATCGCTGCGGTCGCGCGCCGGATCGGCCGGTGCGAGGACGTGCAGCTGCTGTTCATCGGCTGCGGCAGCCAGCATCGCGCGCTCGCCGAGGCCTTCGGGGGGATCGAGCATTTCCGCTGGATCCCCTGGCTCGGCCACGACGAGATCCCGGCGGCCTGGAACGCGTCGTTCGCGACCTTCCTCGCGATGCGCGACCATCCGCTCTACCGCGGCACGATCCCGGCCAAGCTGTACGAAGCGCTGGCCGTGGGCGTGCCGGTCCTGGCCGCGCTCGAGGGCAGCGGCGCGCGGCTGATCGAGGACAGCGGCGGCGGGGCCGTCTGCGCCTGCGGCGACGTCCGGGGGCTCGGCGACCTGCTCGAGGCGGTGCTCCACCAGCCCGCCCTGCGCGTCGGCTACAGCCGCGCCGCCCGGGCGTACGCCGAACGGCATCTGGACGCCGGCCGGGTGACCCAGGCCTACGAGGCCGCGCTGCTCAGAGCCGCATCCGATTAGACGCGATCGGCGTCTGGCGGTCGTCATCCGGATAAAGCTTCTCTACCCACTGGAACAGAGCCGTCTGCTTTCGATGAGCGCGCTGGAATCGCTGTCCAAGGTGGTTCCACCTCATCGATAACGGCTCTAGCTAGCTAGTCTGGCGCCATGCGCGCCTGCGACCGGCCGGTGATCATCACGACGACCGCCGGCATTTTTGGCTGTACGCCGGCGCCGTGATCCGGCAGATCGCACCCTCCTTCCCCCGCCGCCGCCACGAGGCGGTGCCCCGGCCGCGATATCTAGCATGCCCGAGCCCCACGACCCGCCACCGCCCATCAAGTTCATCGACCTCGACGCGCAGCGGGCGCGGATCGGCCCCCGGATCGAGGCCGCGATCGCCGGCGTGCTGGTGCACGGCCAGTACATCCTCGGCCCCGAGGTGGCCCGTCTCGAGACG